>DATIGH010000063.1:0-4917 GCA_035454845.1 Nitrospira sp. | reverse complement strand
GCCGTCAGTTCGGCCTCGAACGTCGAGCACGTCGAATCGTTCGCGAAACAAGGCATCGGCGCTGTCCAAATCTGGTTTAACTGGGGCGCCGACCTCAACGTCGGACAGATGGAAGTGATGCAGCGCATCACCCAGATCCTCAACAGCCTGCCGCCAGGCATTCTTCAACCGTTCATCGTTAAGTTCGACGTCTCGAATATCCCGGTCTCCTTCGTCACGGTGTCCAGCGACGATCTGGACGAACGGGCGCTCTACGATCTCGCCTTCAATACCGTCGCGCCGCAGATTGAACAGATTGCCAATGTCGCGGCCGCGACCGTAGAGGGCGGCAAGGTTCGCCAGATCAACATTAATTTGGATCCGGCGTTGCTCAATGCGCGAGGGTTGTCGATTTTGGACGTCGTGAAGGCGGTCAAAGCCGCGAACCTGATTCTACCTTCCGGCGACATCAAGGCCGGCAACCTCGATTACAACGTCTTTACCAATAACCAGTTCCGCACCGTCGAGCCGATTCAGGACGTCATCGTCAAGGTGAACCAGCAAGGCAATCCCGTTCGTGTTCGCGATCTGGGCACCGTCACCGATTCGTCGGACATCCAGACGAACGTCGTCAGAACCGACGGCAAGCGTGCGGTGTACCTCCGGGTCAACAAACAGCCGGCCGCCAACACGGTTGAAGTCGTCGATGCGTTGCGCGCGGCGTTGCCAAAAATGATCGGCATTCCTCCCAGTGTCAAGCTCGGCATCTCGTTCGATCAATCGGTGTATATCCGTCAATCTATCAGCAACCTGGTCGAGCAGGCGCTCCACGGCTCACTGCTGGCTGCCGCCGTGATATTGGTCTTTCTGCGCAATCTGACCAGCACGATGATCATTTCAGTTGCCATCCCGCTCTCAATCATGGTGACGTTCATCGTGTTGTATTTCACCGGCCAGACCTTGAACGTATTCACGTTGGGAGGCCTGGCACTAGGCATCGGCCGTCTAGTCGACGACTCGATCGTGGAGTTGGAGAATATCCAGCGGCATCTCAATACGAACCCCCGGCGATGGGACGCCATTCTCGATGCCGCGCGGGAAGTAGCCATGCCGATTTTTGCGTCGACGGTCACGACCGTCGTCGTATTCTTGCCCATCTTTTTCGTCGTCGGTATCGCGCGCCTCTTGCTGATCCCGTTGACGCTGACGATTGCCATCGCCTTGTTTACGTCCTTCTTCGTGTCTCGAACGGTCACACCGGCGCTGTGCTTTAAGTTTCTGAAGCCAGAACAAGACGCCCATCGGTCGATGCCGAGCTGGTTCGTCCGAATCATGGAGTGGAGCCGAACGCGCTATGAAGCCCTGGACCGGGGATTCGAGGAGTCCCTCCGCTGGGTGCTCGTCCATCGCAAGCTGTTTATTATCGGCATCCTTGTCATCTTCGCCGCCTCCGTCGCCTTGGTGCCAAAGATCGGAACGGAGTTTCTTCCCGTGTCCGATGAAAGCCAATTTCGCATCGTGCTCCGTGCGCCAGTCGGGCAGCGGGTCGAGAAGACCGAGCAGCAGGTGGCCGAGGTCGAGCGTGTGCTGCGTGCGAACATCCCGGCTGGCGAGCTGGAAACCATCGTGTCCAGTACCGGCGTGCTGGCCCAAGGCCGCTCCTCCCTCTTCAATCCCAACACCGGCCCTCACACGTCGGTGATTTCGGTGTATCTGGCACCGCCGGATAAGCGGTCGCGGAACCAAGTGCAGATCATGAACGATGTGCGGCCGAACGTCGTCAAGCTTTTCCCAGGCGTCGCGATGTTTTTTGACCCCGGCGGTCTCGTGAAACGCGTAACGAGCTTCGGCTCCCAGAAGGCCGTCGATGTGGAGATCTACGGCTATGACTTCGAGAAGGCTCGTGAAGTCATCCGGCAGGTCGAAGGCTTGATGCACAGGATCGACGGCCTCGCTGACATCGAAGTGAGCCGCGAGGAGAACTATCCGGAGGTCAACGTGGTCGTGGATCGTGAGAAGGCCGCCTTGTTAGGCATCAGTGAAACCGATATCGCCAACGCAGTTTTGTTTTCACTCAACGGAAACGGCCAGACCGATCCGATCATCTACACCGATCCACAAAACGGCAATGAGTACTACATCAGCGCCTGGCTGGCCGAAGAGCACCGGAAGGATCTGAGCGACATCGAAAACATCATTTTGACGGCAAGAAGCGGAGAACCCGTCCTTTTGAAAAATGTCGCCTCACTGAAACTGAATGCCGGACCAGTGAAAATCGACCGAAAGTATTTTCAACGGGTCATCCACATCACCGCCAATCCCTTGAACCGGGATCTCGGCGCGATCGCTGAGGACCTCGAAACCGGCTTCGCCCAACTGCAATTGCCGACGGGATTCAGCATCCGGCTGGCTGGACAAATCCAACAGCAGCGTGAAACATTCTCGGGGCTGCTGTTCGCCACGGTGCTCGCCTTGATCCTCGTCTATATGGTCATGGCCGCCCAGTTTAAATCGCTCGTGGATCCGTTCATCATCATGTTTTCGGTTCCGATGGGCTTTCCCGGGGTGATCTTGGCGCTGTTTCTCACTAATACGACTCTCTCCACCACCTCGATGATGGGTATCATCATGATGCTCGGTATTGTGGTAAGCAATGGAGTTTTGCTCGTCGACTACACGAATGTCTTGCGACGGAAGGGAGTGGCACTCCGTGAAGCCGTCATTCGGGCGGCCAGGACCCGTCTGCGCCCGATCTTGATGACGTCGCTGGCGACAGTGTTCGGACTGTTGCCGATGGCGATCGGATGGGGAACGGGAGGAGAAACCAATGCGCCGCTTGCCCGGGCGGTCGTCGGCGGGCTCAGCGTCTCCACATTGCTGACGCTGTTCCTCGTGCCGACGATGTATCTGATCCTCGAGGAACGTTTCCCGCGGCGCGCACTTATCGGGGAACCGACCGTCTTTGAGGAGCTCCCGGTGGAAACGCCGCTCATGCCGGCAAATCGCTAATCAACCTACCCGGCTCTGCTAGATGTGCTGGCTGATGCTCGGAAACAGCATTCGCAATTGCATGGCTAATCCTATGTCTCCGCTGATTCTGATTCGGCCGGACATAGCGGCAGCCGGCCCGCTCAACTCACCGTTCAGCACCTTCACGCAATCTTCGCCGGCCATCGACAAAATCACGTGTGGATCCTCGTGCCGGCCTTCCTTCACCTGACAAGCTCCTTCCCGGATGGTCACGATATATTGCCCCCCTTGTGCGCCGCTCAAGTCGAACTGGTACACCACATCCACGTCTTCCGCAGCGCCGGCATCGAGCTTCGAAGGCAGTTGCTTGAAAAATTCCTTTATAGCGGCAGCGCGCATAGAACGGGACATCCGAAGGGTGGTTTCAACTTGGAGCGGCAGGCTTGCCGCTCCACCGCTGTTCGTTCAGCTAATAGCGAAGCGTGACGGTACTGGTCGACCGCCGTGCCCCGAAGAACTGCTTCGAAAACTCTTCCACAAGCACCGGGTCGTAGCCCTTGCAGCTGAAAATGTCGAGATAGGCGTTGTTGGTATCGTTGGCAAAGTGGCCGCTGATCAGCGAAGTCGAGATTAACTGGACCATCGAATAGCCCGCGACCCGCCCTGAACCGAAATCCACGACCTGACATTCGCCGAATCGCTGCATGCCAATGAGCTCACAGAGCTCCACGACATAGCGGCGGATATGATCGGCGTTGCGGATCAAATCGGGATGGCAGTCTTGCAGGTCAACGGCAGTACACAATCCCCAGGCCTTCCCCTCTCCCACCATCTCCCGGGCCGGGAGTGCTGAGGAAACCACTGGGGCATTCGATGGCAAAATCGTCTCGTCGGATCCAACCGGAACGCTCATAGCGTAGTCCGCCTTTCTGTGTGTAGGTGAGAAGCCTGGAGGAATTTTTTGCACTATACCACGATTTTTTTCATCTGCATGGCGACGAAGAAAATATTTTTGGTGGGAGGATCACGGGAGCGGTCGGTTGACAAGGTTCTTGACCCTCGGTGAGAATGCGGGGGCCATGGCAGCCTCCGACGCGTCCTCCCCTGATCTCCCCGACCGTCTGTGCACCTGGTGCAAGGTCCTCATGAGGAAACGACTGGTGGCGAGCGGACAATTCATCCATTACACCTGCCCGAAATGCATCTTCCAGCACACAATGCGCCGTGGGCCCCGGCCCTCCGCCCCTGATCAGAAGCATTGATGTGTCACACGAACCCGCTGTTGATGGCGCGGGAACTACCACCTAGAGTCTTCCGTCAAGGCGGGACCGGATGTGCTCCATCCGCCGACGATTGACCCCCAAGTCCCCGTAGCCGATCCGAGAAGCCGACCGGAAATGGATGAGTTTGGCTTCGTCGTCGAACACAAATTCCACGTCGTCGACGAAACGCAGAAGCAGACTCGTGCACTCATAATGGAGATAGGTGTCGTCATCCTCAATGAGTTTCGTGCGAGGCAGGCCCGCAACGGTCGTCTTTAACACTGCTTTCGCCTCGGCTCGCGATGTGCGGTAGAGATACGGTGCAATGGCATGCTGGGAATCTTCTGGCGGCGCCACTGTGGAGACACAGTTAGGGCTGGCAGGACAAGGCGCAAGCGGACGTCGAGCCATGGGGACCAAACTGTACGCCTTTAATCGATCTCCCGCAACCAGAGTTCGACGATCAGCACGGCATGTGGAGGGATGAGGGACGGAATGCCCTCATGGCGATAGGTAAGGTGACACGTTCCTGGAGGAACTTGATGCCGGTTGATCGTTTCAATCTTCTCAGTAGACCAATGTGGCCAAGGATGACGGTGTCTCCTTGCGCTCTTCGACCGTGACTGATACCCGTCCGATGATCCTGCCATCTTCAGCTTCAAGATCCACCCGCCAGTCCCCCGGGTCGAGCTGTTGCTTGAACGTA
>DATIGH010000062.1:0-28482 GCA_035454845.1 Nitrospira sp. | reverse complement strand
GGCACGCCCAGACCGACCGGCAGGTCCAGCATTTGATTAAAGTCGCAGTCGTAGAGGGCTCCATCCCACCCGACCGACAAGGTATAGCGGCACATGACGCCGGAAGCCGCGGCGGCATTAAACGCATTGGCGAGCCGCTGCATGTACGCCTCGTAGTTTCCACTCTCAACCAAAAACTCTAAAAACCGGCTGATCGGCATGTTCGTGATGGTATAGAGGTGATTGAATTCGATGTTGTGCTTGCTGCGCAGCTCTTTACGGAACTGCAGTTCGATCGCGTCTTGTTTGGGAGGCAAGAATGCGCCCACGGGATTGTGGACGAGATTCAGGACCAAACCGCTGTCTGGCTTGCCGTAGCCGAGTTGATTGAGCCGTCGAAGACCCTCCAGGGATTTGTTGAACACGCCTTCACCGCGCTGCGCGTCGGTTTGGGGCGCTCGGTAGTACGGCAGCGAGGCAATGATCTCCACGCGATGCGCGGCCAGAAATTCGGCCAAGTCCGCCTGCGACGGCAGCAGCAGCACCGAGAGATTACAGCGGTCCACGACGTGGCGGTTCAGGCCGTGCGCTTGTTCGACCAGCCAACGGAAATTCGGATTGAGCTCAGGCGCTCCGCCGGTGATGTCGACCGTCGGGATGTCGGTCTCCGCCAGGGCGCGAACACAAAGCTCCGCCGTTTCACGCGACATGCTCTCACCGCGATCCGGCCCGGCATCGACGTGGCAATGCCTGCAGGTCTGATTACAGAGCTTCCCGACGTTGATCTGAAAGACGGTGATGCCCGTGGCCCGCAGCGGGTGGAGCCCAGCTTGTTCCATCAAGACCTCAAACGGCGGGAACGAGGCGGTGGCTCTCAATAGTCGAAGCTGCGTTGCGGAAGGAGCAAGGGGGCTCTGTCGGGCCATGAGCGTTCGCATAGGTCAACACTCCCGGTACACGGCGGCAAATTCGATAGGCTGTAGATTGACCATTAACAAGAGACGGTTGGGTAGGTCAACCGCCCGACCACAAGCGGGGGTGCTCCTCGAAGCAGCTCCCCTCTCATGGTGATCGAGAAAGAGAATCTGATCGATGCAGGCGCCTTCGCCAGATCCACCAATAGAGACCGAGATTCAACAGCAACAGTGAGGCCCCCAGAACGAATTGGACGCTTCGGGTGAGAGAGGCTGGATACAGGATCATCAGCAGCCAATGCGACAGAAAATCCTCGCTGTACCCGGATTCGCCGCCCAGCCGCCGGAGCCGGTTTTCCAATGGTGTGAGCGGACAAGTTGTGCCTGAACATTCTACGATCAGACCCCATACCAATGCGGGCGCATGAATCCCCACCGCCCGCGGCCACCGGAGAACGAGTAATGCGCCAAACATGACAAAGAGGACAAACAACACGTGAACGATCGCGACCGCATCGGCAAGCAGGACGTACCACATGGGTTTAGGAGGGCTGCGCCTCGAGAGGGCCAGCCGACGGGTAGGTTACGCGCTTGTCATCAACCACCGCGAATGGCGTCAGCCGGTGCCTGTCGGCCTTGCTGTTCGTCATAATATGCCGCACGGTCCATCCGCGCACAGTGAGCGCATCGGCAATCAAGGATCGGTGACAGCGCCAAGGCACTGCCTCAGCGCACATGATGGCCGTGGGAACGTTCCGGCTGCCCTCCATGAGCGCCTCCAGGGCGGTCCGGAACCCGTCTGTTTGCATATAGTCGGCATAGCCCCGAAAGCTTGCGTTCTTCCAACCGGCGTTGAGGGAGTCTTTCTTGGGCTTCCGCAACCCGCCAAGTTCGGGGAGGTGCACATAGCCGAGACCAGATTTTTTCAGATGCTTTGCCAGCGTATGGGTGTCGTATTGCGGATTGTGACGGGAACGCGGAACCGTCCGCACGTCGACGAGACATTTGATCCCATGAGAGGTCAACAGCGCCAGGAAATCGTCGATGGGTTTCGTCGAATGGCCGATCGTCCAGAGGTTCATCCTCCTACGATACCATGAGATGGGTTCTGTCCTGAGGAGGAATGAGACGACTTTACTCAGGCGGCATCTTGCGGGGATCGACTTCAAAAAGCTTTAGCCGGCCGTTGCCGGTATGCTCCGTTTTGTAGAAGCGGTCTCCCGCTTGCAGGCTGCCAATCAGAAGATTCCCACTGGCTACCAATGTGAAATCCCCCCGGGAAGGAGGCTTGAACGAGCCACGGATCACCGCCGTGTCATTGAAACGCGAGACCGTCGAGGAGATGTCCAGCTCATGGCGATACCCGTCGAAAAACTCCACGGTGACACGGGGATGCGGCCTGGCGGTCGCATCTTTCAGGATCTGCAGCAGCTGTTGATCCACCGCGATCTCTCGTTCGCGGAGCACCCACGGCTTTCGTGGGGCGGGAGGGTCAGGCGTCGGCCATGCTGCCGCATGCCATAAACTTGCCGGCTCGGATGTATCGCCGGCCGCGGTGGCAAGAGGCTCTGAAAACCCAAGCAGCAGGCTGACAACCATAATGAGTATTGCGAAAAACGACATGGTCATGCGCTCCGCGCCCGTACCAGGAGGTGTTACTTCATTATAAATGGGTCGGGCGGGCGGCGCGAGAAAGAAGCGCGTTTGGCCTAGCGGCGGGCCGCTGTCTTGGCCCACTCCACGAGGTTCTCCGCGGATTCCACGATGTCGATCGGCACCTCGAAGTAATTCTTGAGCGTCTGCGTGGCGCTGGTTTTGAAGGGCGTCATGTGTTGAGCACGATACAGCGGCGCGGTGGTCGGATCCGTTCTGAAATAGAGGCGACCTTTGTGAATGATGCCGAAGAATTTTCCGTCGAGCGCGAGTCCGTAGCCGCCGAACATCGCGCGGCACGTCAAATTCTCGAGGCCGGCAAGTTGATCCAGCACGAACTCTTTGTACCCCTCCGACATGGCTCTCAACGGGACCCCTCCACGCCTGCCGAGACGGTGTTGCTCGCGACACGGTTCCGGTCATGGCGTTGGCCCTCGACGATTTGCTGCGCGTTGAGTGGCGTCATGAGGTAGCTGTGTGTTTCGTCATCCTCCGCTCAAGGCGCAGACGATATAGATGCGGTCCTCTCCGCCTAACGGAGCCTGCAGTTCTTTGGCCTGCTGATCATTCACGAATATTCTGATGTGGGGCCTGATCCTGTCCTGCTCCGTGACGATGCGAAAGCGAAAGCCGGGATACCGGCTGTCCAGCGCGGACAGCATCTCTGCCAGGGTCGATCCCTCGACCTGCACTTCAGCCTCCTGCTTTGTGTACGACCGCAGCGCGCTGGGGATATGGATCGTCATCGTCCGAGAGTGGCGGCTTCAATGGAGTAAATCTCGGGAAGGTGACGGGCGATGCAAGCCCAGCCTTGTCCTTCCGTGCGGCTTGCCCAGACCTCTCCGCTGGTGGTTCCCACGTAGAGGCCGACGGGGTCATGGGCGTCGCGGCTCATGGCCTGGCGCTTCACTGTCCACCATGCATCAGCTCGTGGAAAACCTTTGTCGAGTCGAGACCAGGTCTTTCCGGCATTTCGTGTGACATAGGCAGCGGGTTTTCCGCCGAGCGCCACCCGTGGCCACACGGTCGAGCCGTCCATTGGGAAGACCCAAGCGATATCCGCATTGCGCGGATGCACGACCATGGGAAAGCCGATGTCGCCGATCGCCTTCGGCATATTCTTGCCGATGCGCACCCACTGGTCGGAGGGACGATCGAGACGATAGATGCCGCAATGGTTCTGTTGATACAGCCGGTCGGGATTGCTGGGACAGAGCCGGACGCAATGCGGGTCGTGAAACGTCACGGTGGCGGCGTCGAACCCTTCGACGGTTTCGAGCCCTTTGATCAAGGGTAGAAAGGTCTTTCCTCCATCGACCGTCTCATGGACGCCGCCACCCGACATTGCAAAATAGAGGTGCTGCGGATCGCGCGGATCGACGATGATGGAATGAAGCTTCGGGCCGTCCGGTGTGCCGTCCTGGACGGTGCCCATCCACTCCAGATATTGCGGGTCTTCGTTGATATAGGAGAAGGCTGTCCAAGTGACGCCTCCGTTATCGGACCGGAACAAACCCTGGGGCGACGTGCCGGCATACCAGGCATCGGGTTCACTGGCATGGCAGGGAGTGAGCCAGAACACGTGATCCACCGAACGGCCTGTTTCTGCTTCGGAGACCTTTCGAAATGCCGGAGGCGCTGAAGACTCTTTCCAGGTTTTGCCGGCATCGGTTGAGCGATAAACCGTCGGCCCGAGATGGCCTGTGCTGATGGCCATCAGCATCGTGCGTCGATCGCGCGGGTCGAGCACCATGTGGTGCACGATGTGGCCCAAAAACATCGGCGAAGACAGTTTCCATGTTCGTCGAGATCCATCGCTGCGCAGGGTGAACGCCCCCTTCCGCGTACCGATCAGCAAGGTGACGGATCCCGTCGTGGAGCTAAGTGTGCTGGTCACTGCTGTTCGTGCCATCTCGTCGTCTCCTCCTTCAATCGCCAATGTCGTTGGTTAACGGCGACGACGCTTGGACTTGCGCTTCGTGCGTCGTGTCGCAGGCTTTTTTCTCGGGGATCTCGGATCCATTTTCGACTGCCAGAGCCCGAATGTTGCCCCAGTCGGGTCGTTGATGATGCTCAACCATCCGTATTGGCCGGCGACCATCACTTCACGATGAATGGTGGCACCGAGACTGCGGGCTTTTTCCGTCACACCGGCAATGTCATCTGTCACAACGTAGGGGATCCAGAATGATTCCGATCCCACTTCTGGGCTCTTCATCATGCCGCCGGTCGGGGACAACTGCTCATTAAAGAGCGAATAGGGCAAATCCGGCAAATCGCGGACTTTCCAGCCGAACAGTTTCTGATAGAACTCCTTGGCCTTGTCGAGATCCTGAGTGATCAGCTCAATGTGCCCAAAGTTCGCCGCCATGATCGCCTCCGATGCCGCGTTGGACTATTTGATGGTCTGCAACGTTTCGCGCAGTTCCTTCAGTTCTGCGATCGAAAGATCGAGATGCTGATCACGCTGCGGCTGATCATTCTTAAATTTCCAGAGGCGTTTGAATATGGCAGCCAGCTCCTTTTTGTGAGTCACGGCCAAATCATAGGACGGTAACTTCTGCTGCTCCTTGGTGACGTCGCAGTAGGCATTGAAGAGGGCGTGCAACTGATTGTGATAATCATCGAATGCGGCATCGTTGCCTTTTCCGCCCTTCGCTTTGGCCGCCGTAGCTTCCATCATCGTCGTCAGATTGATCATCGTCTCGACAGCGGTGGCACCCTTTGCCTGAGCCGCATAGTCTCCTGCGCGTGGATAGAACAAATAACTGCACCCCGTGCTGACGGCCAGTACCATCATCAAGACCATGACGCTGATCATTCGTGCCATAGATTCCTCCCTTTTTTGTGCGGGTGGATAGTCAAGCACGTTCGTAAGCGCATGGTCAATGCTCAGGCGACACCACAACGGTTACTGCTTCCTCGTATAGACAATTTCCAACATCTTCGTTTCTTTCCCGCCCTTGTGAGCCCCATACATGTCGAACGTCTGTGTATTGTTGTCGACGATCTTCCAGACCGCGCGATGCGTCATTCTTCCTCCGTCAGGTTCCGGATGCGAGCCTCTGAGCGTAATGGTTTTCCCGTCCGGACTCGCCGTGCCTTCCATGATAAAAATCCCCGTGCCCATCGAATCCATCCAGGCCGTCACATATTTCTTGGTCATGTTGTCGTAGGCGTCAATGCCGATGCCTGAGAACGGTTGGCCCATCATCTGGGCATTGTATTCCTGGTAGAGGAAGCGTCCGTCGAGCAGCATCTTCATTTCGGCGGTGCCGGTCGACTCCGTCGGCGGCTTGCCCGGTTCCATCCATTCCTTGCTCGTGGTGGTCCAGTTGCCTGCCAAGGACGAGAACAACTTGTGCGGCTCGCCGGGGATGGCCATTTTCTTCCAGAGCTCCATCATCGCCTGCTGATCCATCTGTTTGTCATGCTTCTTTTCCTTTGCCGGCGCGGCAGACACCGAAAGAATAAGACAAAGACACGTGAGTGCACCGATTATCACCCGCATCGTCAACCTCCTTATGTGTTGATGGCTGCCTTGGCAGCCTCTACTCGATTTCGCCGTGTCGCAATTAGCGTGTTTTTGCCGCTTGTGCCCTCACCCGCTCTTCCTGTTCTCGAAGTTCCGGAGTGAACTCGGCACCGAAATCCTCGGCCTCGAACACCTGCCGGATCTCGATCTCGCTATCTTCATGGTGTGGATTCGGACAGCGCTTGACCCACTCGATTGCCTCCTCCCTTGACTTCACTTTCCAGAGCCAAAAGCCGGCGATCAGTTCCTTTGTTTCAGCGAAGGGCCCATCGAAGACCGTTCGCGTGTTGCCGGAAAATTTGACGCGCGCGCCTTTCGAGCTGGGGTGTAGACCCTCGCCGGCTAACAGAACGCCGGCATTGGCCAAGTCTTCGTTGAATTTGCCCATTTCCGCCAGAAGCCTCTGGCTTGGCATAATGCCGGCTTCCGAGTCCTTGCTGGCTTTCACGATGATCATGAAACGCATCCCAGAACCCTCCTTTCTGTCACCCTTCGGTGAAGGGGACGCCACGGCTGTGACGTCATTTCTATTTATCTCTTAGTCGAACGAACAGGGTCCAAATCGACAGGCGCCTAGTGAAACAAATCAATTAGCCCTCGGGACCTCGCAGAACACCTAGGTGCACGTCGTACCCCTCGTACGCTTTCTCTGCTGACGCCCGCGATCTCTTGTTGGTGTTACTGCGCCGTGGGCAATCCGGGGACGTCTCTGATCGGACGAATCTCGATCGTGCCGATTCGTGCGCCGGGAACTCTCGAGGCAATGCTGATCGCCTCATCGAGATTCTTCGCCTCGACGAGAAAGTAGCCCGCGAGCTGTTCATGCGTTTCCGCATACGGACCGTCAGTCACCACGGGCTTGTTGTCTCGGACGCGGATACATGTTGCCGTGGAGGTCGGTTGCAGCGGTGCCGCCAGATATTGCCCGGGCGATGCGACCTGATGAGCCAGGCGGATCGATTCCTGCAGCATCGCGGCATGCGTGGCCTCGCCGAGCGCAGCAAACTGTTGCTCATTGTGGTACACGAGCAGCATGTATTTCATAGAATGAAACCTCTTGGCTTTCAGTCCAAGCTGTCAGTCATCAGCCAGTTCATAAGATAGTCGTCTTGCAAGGTTGAAATCGACACAGACCTCCCGTTCAACAGGCGACATCCTAAGACGCTGAAGTACTGTCGCTTTCTGGGCTGGAGGTCGCTTAGGCATTGGTGAGTGTCGCGCGACAATTTAGCGTTCATGCTCCCAGGGTGTCGAGGCGTCGCTTCAAAAACCGTCGTTCCGGTTCCTGGCGGGCGAGGCGTAACGCTCGCTGGTAGGAGTGCCGAGCCTGCTCCATTCGCCCGAGTCGGCGACAGAGCTCGGCGTGCGCCGAATGGGCCAGGTGGTACTCCGTCAGGTCGCCGCGATTCAAAATGGCCTCGATGAGCTCAAGACCGGCAAGAGGTCCGTCACGCATGGCCACGGCAACAGCCCTGTTCAACTCCACGACGGGCGTGGGTTCCACACGAAGGAGCACATCGTACAATCCAACGATTTGGGTCCAGTCCGTCTTGGCGGCGTCGAGCGCCTCCGCATGAACTGCGGCGATTGCCGCCTGGAGCGTATAGGGTCCAAACCGCCTGGACGACAGTGCCTGCTCGACCAGCGCGAGCCCTTCCGTAATGTGACCGCGATGCCAGAGCGAGCGGTCCTGATCTTCCAGGAGGATGAGATTTCCGTCCGGCGAGGTGCGTGCGGCTCTCCGCGATTCCTGCAGAAGCATGAGCGCGAGCAAGCCGGTCGTCTCCGGCTCCGGTTGCAGGTTCAGCAACAATCGGCCAAGACGAATCGCCTCAGCCGACAGCTCAGCACGTGTGAGCGATTCGCCGGACGACGCGGAATATCCTTCGTTGAAGACGAGGTAGATCACCCGCAGCACGGCATCCAACCGCGCCGGCAATTCCGAGGGCGCAGGAATTTCATAGGGAATCCGCGCGTCACGAATCTTGGATTTGGCGCGGACAATGCGTTGGGCAATCGTCGCCGGCTTTGTGAGAAAGGCGCGGGCGATTTCTTCGGTGCTCAGACCGCAGACCTCCCGCAATGTCATGGGGATTTGGGCTTCGGCAGAAAGTGCCGGATGGCAACAGGTGAAGATCAAGCGCAAACGGTCGTCGTCGATGTCATGATCCCCGCCTTCAAGGGGCTTCTCGGCGGCAATGTCCACCTCCTTGGCGAATTCAGCCAGGGCGGCGTCATAGCGTGCCCTCCGCCGCATCGCGTCGATCGCCTTGAATCGGCCGGCCGACACGAGCCAGGCGCGAGGATTGTTGGGCACACCTTCACGGGGCCACCGCTCCAAGGCAGCGGCGAAGGCTTCGTGCAGCGCCTCCTCGGCGAGATCGAAATCGTGCAGGAGGCGGATCAACGTGGCAAAGACCCGCCGCGATTCCGCTCTGTACACAACGTCGACCTGGGCACGTGCTTGCTCGCTGGTGTGGTTCATGGCTAGATTCTCAGCGCCCGCCCACCGCCTGTCGGACAGGCGTTTTCCTTTCTCACCCGCCCACCCCGGGCGGACATTTTCACCCTCCCGCCCACCGAATGCTGCGCAATCGCTTTCCCGGGACGCGCCCTTTGCCCTTCTCACCCACCCGCCCACCGATTGTTGCACAATCGTTTTCCCGGGGCCTCATTCGGCGCAGCCGAGTTCCTTCATGGGCCGTACTTCGATGCTTCCGTAACGAGCGGCGGGGAAATGAGCGGCAATACGGATGGCATCGTTCAAATCACGGACGTCGATCGCCAGGAAACCACCGAGTTGTTCCTTAGTTTCAGCAAATGGACCATCGGTCGCCGACGTTTTTCCGTTGCGGACACGGACGGTCGTGGCCGTCTCAATGGGATGGAGTGGTGATGCGGCAATGAGCTGTCCTTTCTTCTGAAGTTCGTCACAAAAAGCCAGGGATTGGTCGGAAAGCGACTGTCTCTCCGTTTTGGCCATCGCGTTCAGCACCACTTCCTCGACATAGACCAGACAAAGGTATTTCATGACACACTCCCGCGTTTGAGGGTGAAGCCGCCGTGCACACCCGATTGTCGTCTGGAAGCGCCCAAATCGACAGCGAGGTCACCGGGGATCTGCGCGACGTCTTATACTGATTGAAATCAGTGATGAATGACAATACGTAAGCTATGAGCCTTTGTCTCATCCCCTTCGCTGTGCTATTGTTCGCCTCTCAGCACCGCATCATCTGGTCTTGCACCGAAGGAGGCGGATATCATGTTCAGAGCCATCTTTACCGGATACATTGCCCTTTCGCTCTTGCTTGTCGGCACGACTCTGCATGCACAGGGCATCTTCGAGGGCATGTTTGACAAGGCCAAGAGAAGCGCAGAGCAGAAATCACGAGATCGGATCAACCAACGCATCGATCAAACTATCGACAAAGGCATGAATAAGACAGAGGAAGCCGTGCAATGCGTGGCGACGGACAAGGAATGTCTTCAGCGTGCCAAATCAGAGGGCAAGACGGTGTCGGTCGTCAATGCCCCGGCGGCTTCGGATACTATGAAATGCGTGGCGACCGATACGGGCTGCCTCAAGCAGGCGAAGACTCAGGGCAAGAAGGTTGAGATTGTCGATGAGGCAGAGTTGGATACACTACGCTGCACCGCCACTGACGCGGAATGTTTGAAGCGCGCCAAATCGGCCGGCAAAAAGGTTGAAATCATCGACTGACCATTGAGGATCATACTGCTTCGCCGCTTCCCTTGATACGCGTTGAGGTGATTTGTGAAGGCACTTCGTTCGCGTTTCGTCCGTCCCCTCAAGAGCCTTCCGCCCGGGTTGATTTTCATAATCCGAAATGCGGCCGTGGGCTCCATTCCAACCGCAGTCTTGGTCAGCAACTTTCCGACCGTTGACGACAAGGGGAGTCGCCGTGGACATCACTGAACGAAACAAGATCGAAACGGCCTTGCGGGAAAGCGAAGAGCAATTTCGACAGGTGACCGAGCATATTCAAGAGGTGTTCTGGCTCAGCGACACACTGAAAAACGAAGTCCTGTATGTCAGCCCTGCGTATGCGTCGATTTGGGGACGGTCATGCGAAAGCTTATATCGCTCGCCGCGCTCGTGGCTCGAAGCCATCCATCCGGAGGACCGGGAACGGGTTTGGGATGCTGCGCTGACCAAACAGGCAGCGGGAACCTATGATGAAGAATATCGCATCGTGAGACCGGACGGTTCTGTGCGGTGGATCCGCGACCGGGCGTTTCCAGTCCATGACAGTTCCGGTGCCGTCTCCCGCATCGCCGGAGTCGCGGACGACATCACGGAGCACAAGCGAGCCGAAGAGGAACTTCAGCGGGTTCGTCACGAGCTTGAACGCCATGTTCAGGAGCGCACGGCTGCTCTCCAAGCCAGTCAGCAGCGGTTGGAAATGGCTTTTCATGGGGCGAGCCTGGCGTCATGGGATTGGCACATCGAATCGAAGGCATTTTCGTTCAATGACCGGTGGGCTCAACTGAGAGGGTTTTTGCCCCAGGAATTGGCGCCCCAGCTTTCGTCGTTGACGGACGGCGTTCATCCGGACGACCAGCCGGTGGTCGAGGAAAATTTGAAAGCCTGCCTTACGGGACAGACCGCCGAATTCGAAGCAGAAATGCGGGTCCGGACGAAAGCAAATGAGTGGACATGGATTTTGACGCGGGGGCGGGTGATCGAACGCAGCGAAGCGGGCGCACCGTTACGGATGGCCGGTATCGAGATCGACATCACGGCTCGGAAACGGACAGAGGAGGCATTGCGGGAAAGTGAGGTCCGGTACAGCTCCCTCGTGTCACAGGCCACAGACATCATTTATACGGCGGGGCTGGACGGGCGCTTCACCTTCGTCAATGCCGCCGCTTCCAAATTGATGGGATATGAAGAGAAGGAACTGCTGGGCATGCATTACCTCGAACTGATCCGCGAAGACGTTCGGGCGACGGCTCAGCAGTTTTATCGGGACCAACTCTCGGCCCAGATACCCAGCACATATTTGGAATTCCCCGCAATAACCAAGTCCGGCAGAGAAGTCTGGGTGGGACAACATGTGCGGTTGCGCCTGTCCGACGGCCGCGTGACAGGCGTCGAAGCCATCACGCGTGACATTACTGCCAGGAAAGTGGCGGAACAGGCCCTCGAAGAGCGTGCGAGATGCGCGGCGTTTGCCGCGGAAGTGAGTCTGCTCTTGAACCATGACGAGCCGCTCGACTGTCTGCTCCAGCGCTGCACGGATGCCGCCGTCGAGCATTTAGGAGCGGCATTGACGCGGGTCTGGTTGCTCAAGCCGGGCGATTTGTGCGCGGATTGCCACAAGGCCTCTTGGTGTCTCGACCGCACGATATGCCTGCATCTCCATGCCAGCTCCGGTCTGTCCACCAACGTGAACGGAGAGTATCGCCGTGTCCCGCTCGGCGCTCTGAAGATCGGCCGCATCGCGCAGGGTCATGGATCGCTTTTCACGAATGATGTGCTCAGCGACGATCGGTTGCCGAACAAGGCCTGGATGAAGGAGCAGGGCCTTCGTTCCTTTGCTGGATTTGCCTTGATGGTGGAGAATCAGGTTTTCGGCGTCCTGGGCCTTTTCAGCCGTGAGGTCATCTCCGAGCCCATGCGTGAGACCATCGAATCGGTCTGCAACGGCCTGGCGGCCTCCATTGCCCGCAAACAAGCCGTTGCCGCTTTGCAGGCCAGTGAAATGCGGACACGAGCCATTGTTGAGTCGGCCCTGGACGCGGTCGTCACGATGGACGAACGGGGAATCGTCACCGGATGGAACTCCCAGGCAGTCTCGATGTTCGGATATCAGGAGCAGGAGATCAGCGGCAGATTGCTGAGTGAGACCATCCTCCCTCAGCGTTATCGCGAAGCTCACAACGCCGGTCTCGAACGATTCCTGTCCTGCGGGGATGGACCCATTCTGAACCGTCGGGTGGAGCTTTCTGCGTTGCATAAGGATGGAAGGGAGTTCCCCATCGAGCTCTCGGTTACGACCCTGACGATCGAAGGTCGCAAGGTCTTTAGCGCATTCCTTCGCGATATCAGCGAACGGAAACAGGCTGAGCGGGCCTTGAACGAGGCCTACGAGCAGCTTCGCGATCTCACCCGACGGTTGACCGAAGCGGAGGAAGTCGAACGTAAGCGGCTGGCGCGGGAGCTTCACGACGAATTTGGTCAGGCGCTGACCGGTCTGAAATTTGATGTTGCGTGGTTGACGAAAGAACTGTCCCGGCCGACCAAAGGCGCGGGAGCTGCAGCCATGAAGTCAAAAGCGATGGGTATGTCTCAGGCGATTGACGGACTCATTCAATCCGTTCGGGCCACGGCGGCCTCGTTGCGGCCCGGCGTGCTGGACGATTTGGGTCTTGTCGCCGCACTCGAGTGGCTGGCCACGTCATTTCATGAACGCACTGGTCTGCCGTGCGAGCTCACGATTGACGCGTCGATTCGAGACACGCCTGTGGAAGTGGCTCTCGCCACCACAATTTTTCGCGGAGCCCAGGAATTACTGACCAATGTCATGCGCCATGCCCACGCCTCACAGGCGGGGATCCACTTGACGGTCCAGGACGACCACTTGGTCCTCATCATTCACGATGACGGCCGCGGGCTACGCCCCGAGCAATGGAAGGAAGGCCGTTCACTCGGCTTGCGCGGCTTGCACGAACGCGTGAAGTTGGTGGGAGGGGATATCACCATCGCGAGTGCGCCGGACAAAGGGACAGCGGTCACCTTGTCGATGCCCATGAAGCACGACAACCTCCCTCTCGCCAAAGAGACCCACTAACGCGATTCGTGTTCTCGGGCGTGACCTTAACGAAGGGCTTGTAGGATGAGTCCTACGTGTAAATAAGTGTTCCAATTTTTAGTGAATTTCGCTAGAGTGTCCGCCGAAACGCTCATCGATCGCGGCTAGTACATTACGCCCGATGCTGCCGAATCAAACTGCCCATTCCTCCCAATCCCCCGTTGAAGTTCCCAGCCCTCAGGTCACAACGCTGAGGATTCTTTTGGTTGACGATCATGCAATCGTCCGGGTCGGGCTCAAACAGATGCTCACCGATGCGTTCGAGCACCTGGACGTGACCGAGGTGGGAACAGGACAGGAGGCGCTGGCCAAAGTCCAGGACGGTACCTGGGATCTTGTGGTCCTCGACATCAATCTTCCTGACACCAACGGTCTGGATGTCTTGAAGAAATTGAAAGCGATGCGGCCGGGACTGCCGGTCGTCGTGCTCAGTTTCCATCCCGAAGAACAATATGCCGTGCGGGCGCTGAAAAGCGGTGCATCCGCCTATGTGACGAAGGATACGGCGCCTCAGGAATTGGCCACGGCCATCAAGACCGTCCTTCAGGGTCGCCAATACGTCACGGCGACGCTGGCGGAGCGGCTGGAGTCCATGCCTCTGCATGCAGCCGGAAAGCCGCTCCATTCGCTGCTCTCCGACCGGGAACTTCAGGTCTTATCCATGATCGGTGCGGGGAAGTCAGTGACGGAGATCGCACTGGCGTTGGAGCTCAGTGTCAAAACCGTCAGCACCTATCGGATGCGACTGCTGTCGAAACTGCAATTGAAGACGACGTCCGCGTTAATTCGCTACGCGCTCACCCACCATTTGTAACAGATTTTCAGATCTCAGGACGGCAGCTGCGCCTGTGACAAGCAACTCTTGCTTTCCTTTTTTAATTACTGATTTGGGATAGCAGATTTGAAATTGGGATTTTTCAGCGGTACATTGAACGGCGGCTGGGCACGACGATGTCGGTCGAACTGGAGGTAAAGAGGGAAGGTGGTCACACAGAACAAGCGGCTTCTGGCTGGACTGTTGCTTTGGTACGTGATGCTTTCTCTCTGGACGGCCTATGCCCCCGCTGATCGACAATTCTGGCTGCTCTCCAGCATCCTTCCGGCACTGTCGGTGCTGGTGCTGGTTGGAACTCACCGATACCTCCCTCTCTCACCGGCCTCCTATCTCTTGATCACACTGTTCCTCACCCTGCATACGGTCGGCGTGCGCTACACCTACGCGCAGGTCCCTGCCGGGGCATGGTTGGAACAGGCACTGCCTTTCGGGCGAAATCAGTATGATCGCATCGTCCACTTTTCCTTCGGCTTTCTGCTCACCTATCCGATCGAGGAATTGTTTCGGCTGACCGTCCCGTTTCGCGGCTGGCTGTTGTACTATCTTCCCGTCATGACGGTTCTCGGACTTAGCGGCCTTTGGGAGATTATCGAATCGTGGGTGGCCCGTCTCGTCCATCCTGAACTGGGAATCACCTACCTGGGATCTCAGGGAGACGTGTGGGACGCCCAAAAAGATATGGCTGCGGCCATGTACGGCGCATTATTGTGCACGGCGCTCCTTCTCCTCTATCGGAGACCGCGCATGATACGCTCGGTTGCCGATTCTCCCCGCTGAGCGCGATCGGACCAGATGTGAAAAGGAACAAGCTGCTCCTAGGGCTATTGGGTTGGTATGGCCTGCTCTGGACCGTGCTCGCCATTGCGCCCTACGATCGGGAAGATTGGTTGCTTGAAAATATCCTGGCCATCGCCGCCGTCATTACCCTTGCGGTGACGTATCGCTGGTTTCAATTCTCAACGCCGTCGTATGTACTCATCACCGCCTTTCTCAGTCTCCATGCCATCGGCGCCCATTACACGTATGCGGAAGTGCCGTTCGGATTCTGGCTGCAGCATACGCTCGGGCTTTCTCGCAATCCGTTCGATCGGGTGGTGCACTTTGCCTATGGGTTGCTCCTCGTCTATCCGTTGCGCGAGCTCTTGATTCAGCTGGCCGGCGTCGGCAACTTTTGGTCCTATTTCCTGCCAGTCAGCGGCATGCTCGCCCAAAGTGGATTCTTCGAGGTAGTGGAAGCGATTATCGCCCAAATTGTCAGTCCGGAGTTGGGGGCTGCCTATCTCGGGACGCAAGGCGACGAATGGGATGCCCAAAATGACATGATCGCAGCCTTTTCAGGCGCCGTGTTGTCCATGACCGTTGTGCTCCTGTCGGCACGGTGGAATCGAGGGAAAGATCGATTGGGAAGAGGCAGAAGGGGCCGGCCGCCTCGCGACACCGGCCCCTGATGGGGTCCGCTTACTTCTTTACGATATCGAGCAATTCCACTTCAAAGACCAACGTCGCTCCAGGCTTGATCGTGGGCGGTGAGCCTCGATCGCCGTAGGCGATCGCGGAAGGACAGACCAGCTTGCTTTTGCCCCCGACCTTCATGAGCTGAAGGCCCTCTGTCCAGCACTTGATGACCTGATTCAGGGGAAAGGTCGCCGGCTCCCCGCGTTTGACAGAACTGTCGAACACGGTGCCGTCGATGAGAGTGCCGTGGTAATGCACTTTAACGGTATCGGTCGCCTTCGGATGCTCACCCTTGCCTTCTTTCAGCGTGGTAATGATCCCTCCCGAGTCGGTCTTCTTGGCGCCGGACTCCGCCGCCGCCTTGATGATGAATGCCGCGCCGGCTTTCTTTTCGGCTTCCGCCTGGGCCGAAGTGCGCGTTTGCTGGATCTGATTGACTTTAGGGCCGTAAGCCTGAAGATCCACCTTCGGGCTTTTCTTCAGGACGCCGTCAGTCATGCCGGCTCTCACGAACTCCAGTTCGGATTCATTAAGTGTAAAGGGGGCGAGCGATTGGCTGATGATCAAGCCGAGTGCATAGAACGTCTTCTGATCGTCGGTCGAAGGATCGGCCGCGCCGGCCGTCACGTCTGACGCACCAGTCAGCAGAAGGATCATGATACAGGTGGTGACAATGCGCATGCAGATATCCTTTCTGTGGAGAGGGACCTCAAGGGGACTCGGGCTGGTAGATACAGTAAGCCATCGTCGATGGCAGGCTCAAGACAATTATTCGCCGGTTGCGCCGTCGACCGTCCGACGGTACACTGCGCTCCCAGCCTCGTCCATCATCGACTCCTGAATGGTCCTGACCTTCGTCATCGTCTATCTGCTGATCTCTGTCAGCGTCGGCCTTCTTGCGGCCACACGCGTGCATAATGTCAAAGACTTTGCCGTGGCCGGGCGCAGTCTTCCGGTTCCTATTGTCATGGCCACTGTTTTCGCCACTTGGTTCGGCGCTGAAGCGGTTATGGGGATCTCGGCGACGTTTGCCAAGGAAGGCTTGCGCGGCGTTGTGGCCGATCCATTCGGCTCGAGCCTTTGCCTCGTCCTTGCCGGACTGCTTTTTGCGCCGCGCTTCTACCGACTCAATCTCTGGACGGTTGGCGACTATTACCGGCTCCGATACGACCGCCGCGTTGAGGTGCTGTGCACCCTCTGCATCGTCGCATCGTATTTCGGATGGGTTGCTGCGCAGTTCAAGGTGCTCGGACTCGTGTTCAACGTCGTCACGCAGGGAGCGGTGAGCCAATCGGTCGGGATGATCATCGGTGCCGTCATCGTGCTGACCTATACGACGTTCGGCGGCATGTTTTCGGTCGCCATTCTCGATTTCGTCCAGTTGTCGGTCATCATCGGAGGCCTCCTCTATATCGCCGGCGTGCTGAGCGATGCGACGGGCGGCGTGGGCGCGGTCATCAGCCATGCGCGCGACGCCGGCCGCCTCGACTTCTTTCCACCTCCCTCGTGGCAAGCCTGGATCCCGTTCATCGGAGCCGGGGTGACGATGATGCTCGGGTCCATCCCGCAGCAAGACGTCTTTCAGCGCATCACCAGCGCCAAAGACGAGCAGACGGCCGTTCGTGGGTCCCTGATGGGAGCTGCGCTCTACTTCGTGTTTTGTTTCGTGCCCATGTTCATCGCCTATTCGGCGCTGCTGGTCGATCCCGGGAAATTTGGACCTCTGCTGGAGCAGGATGCCCAACTGGTCCTGCCCACCCTGATTGTCGAACACACGCCCTTGCTGGCGCAGGTGATGTTTTTTGGCGCCGTGCTGTCGGCTGTCATGAGTTGCTCAAGCGCCACCCTCCTCGCCCCCTCCGTCATTTTCAGCGAGAACGTCATCCGTGCGGCGATGCCCGACATGGACGAAAAGAAGCTTCTGACCACCATGCGCGCTGTTCTGGTCGGCTTTGCCGCCGTCGTCCTTACGATCGCCCTGAGTTCTGATGCGAGCATTTACAAATTGGTCGTCAACACGTACAAGGTCACGCTCGTGGCGGCGTTTGTCCCGCTCTGTGCCGGTCTGTTTTGGAAACCGGCCACCACGCAGGGTGCGCTGTTCGCCATTGTCGCGGGGTTGGGAACCTGGCTGGGAGCCGAGTTTCTGAGTGCCGATGCGGCCGTCGTACCGCCACAACTCGCCGGCCTTGGGATGGCCACCATCGGAATGATCGTGGGATCGTACCTGACAGCCCATCGCCCGGTGCTGCAGTCGTAGTCCACGGCAGAATCGCTTTCTCCCATGCTCTGGCGTATGCTGAGCACAATGCCGTCGTTCCATCGCGCGCTGCATTCCCGCTGGCTCTTCCGTTCCTTGTGGCTCCTCGCGGTGAGTGTGCTGCTGGTGCTGACGGGCCTCCTCGCGTACGGAGCCTATCTTGCTACCTTTCTCGAACTTCCTCAGAGCGAAGATCATCCGCCTCTGCGACTGTACACGGCTCCATTTCAGTTAAAAACAGGGCTGTCACTGAAGGCGGCGCGTCTCCCCGAACGCTTGCAACGCCTAGGATACCGGGCGGTGAACGACGGCGTCGCGTCACCGGGCGAGTATCGGCTCACTCCGACGGCTCTGACGATCTATCTGCATGCGCAGCCCGAAGCCTTTGTGAGGGCCGGTCCCGTCACGCTGGACATAGAAGAAGGACGCGTCATGCAGGTGCTTTCGGAGCCGGACCGAACCCCGATTTTTCCTGTGTTTCTCGAGCCAGAATTGATCAGCGGCTTGCGGGGAACATCGCGTCAGGTGCGAGAATGGATTCCACTGAGCCAGATGCCCGAGCGTTTGATCGAAGCGATTCTGGCCGTGGAAGATCGGCGGTTTTACTCGCATGTAGGCATCGATCCCGTCGCGGTCGGACGGGCCATCTGGCGAAATTTGACGAAAGGCGGTGTGGTCCAGGGCGGCAGCACCATTACACAGCAGTTGGCAAAAAATCTGTTTTATTCGCCTCAGCGGACCTTCATCCGCAAAGTGAAGGAAGCGCTTGCTGCGATTGTGTTGGAGGCCAAATACGGCAAGCGAGAAATTTTGGAGTCGTATCTCAATGAGATCTATCTCGGACAAGCGGGCTTCGTCTCAATTTACGGGGTAGGGGAGGCGGCTCATCGATATTTTGGCAAGACGTTGGACGAACTGACCACAGGCGAAATCGCCATGATTGCAGGGCTCATCAAAGGTCCCAACTCTTTCGCGCCCACAAAGCACCGTGAGCTGGCCCAACAGCGTCGGGATGTCGTGCTCCGTGTGTTGCGCGATCAGGGCCGGGTGACGGAGGAGGAATGGAAGACGGCGGTGAACGAACCGGTCCGGGTCGCCCCGCCTGACGATGCCCTGGCCGAGGCGCCGTATTTCGTTGATACCGTCCTCAAACAAGTCGAAGAAGCCCTTGGGACGCCCTTGCCGGAAGGCTTGCGCATCGACAGCACGCTCGATTCGCTCATGCAGCAGACGGCTACCGAGGGTCTGGAAAGCGGTCTGGCCCGGCTCGAACTGGCCTATCCGGCTTTGAAGGGGTCAGAGCAGCCGCTTCAAGGCGCGGTAGTGGTCTTGGATCCATCCACGGGAGCGATTCTGGCGCTGGTGGGCGGACGGGATTACCGCGTCAGTCAGTTTAATCGAGCGGTGCAAGCCCATCGGCAGGCGGGGTCGCTGTTCAAGCCGTTTGTCTATTTGACGGCGTTTGAAGCAAGTCGAAGTGGCGCGACACCTTCCATGACCCCCGCCACCCTGTTGGCCGATGAGCCGGTAACATTTGAATCCGAAAACGGGACGTGGGCTCCGCAGAACTATGACCGGCAGTTTCGTGGCAGCGTGACGTTGCGCAGCGCGTTGGAGCAATCCCTCAACGTACCGGCGGTGCGAGTGGCTAGGGCCGTCGGCACACAGCCAATCCTGGATATGATCCGGCTACTGGGCGTAACCACCGCCGTCACCAACGATCTTTCCGTCGCATTGGGAAGCCCCGCTGTTTCCTTGCTCGACATGGTCACCGCCTACGGCACGATGGCCAACGGGGGGATCTGGGTCCGTCCAACGAGTCTCCGTGCGGCGTCGGATCGGAACGGCATGACCGTATGGACGGCTGCTCCCGATCGGCGGCAGGCGGTCTCTCCGCAAGCGGCCTATTTGGTCACGTCACTTCTCGACGGCGTCGTGCGTCGAGGAACCGCGACAAAGGCCAAAGTGTTAGGACTGACGGGAGCGATCGCAGGCAAGACCGGCACGACCGATGGCTATCGGGATGCTTGGTTCATCGGCTATACCTCCGACCTCGTGATTGGCGTATGGGTCGGTTTCGACGATGAACGGGCCATCCGCTTGACGGGTGCGCAAGCGGCACTGCCCATTTGGTTGGACATCGCGAGACGGATGTTGCCCGAGCAGGCGCCTCCCTTTTCGCCGCCCTCGGGCATCGTGGCGCGTGCCATCGACCCCAAGACGGGCCAGTTGGCCACCTCCCAATGTCCCGAGCAGGTGGAAGAAGTCTTCATCGAGGGAACGGAGCCTACCGTGTATTGTGAAGTGCACGGCGGCGGTCTGTGGGAACGGCTCCGCCATACCTTTGGCTTTTCCTGATTTCGGTTTCAACAATCTCCTAGGTGGTTCGGTCGAAAATGGTGTAAGCTGGCGCCGATTGGACTGGGAGGCTCGGCATGAAGAAAAATGGATTTGGGGGCGACGACAACATTACGCTCTTGGCCAAGGGCGTGCATCTCAAGGGCGAGATCCGCGTCGACGGCACCGTGCGGATCGACGGCCGTCTCGAAGGAGAAATCCATACGAAGGGACAGGTCATCGTCGGCGAGGATGGATTAGTGCAAGGCATTGTCGAGGCCGGAACCGTCGTGAGCAGCGGCCGAATCAAGGCCACTGTGACGGCTGTCGAGCGTGTGCAACTGCTCAAGACGGCTGTGCTCATCGGTGAAGTGCACACGCCGGTGCTGATGATGGAGGAAGGCGCCAAAATACAAGGCACAACCGACATGGGCGTCAGCGCGTGGCCCGATGAGTTGCCGAAACTCCCCGGCGCTGTGCGGGAACTGGTCTCGCATCGGGGCAAACATGTCGTCGTCGTCGAAAAGGATTCAAACGCCTAGCGAACTCGTCGGTATCCATGCCGGGTCTCGCCTGCGCTCTTCTCCTCGTTTCCGCGAACTGACCGCAAGCCTTTCCTGCTGTCATTTGCTCTTCTCTTTTCATGTCGCAGCACCGCCGCAATGAATGACGGGGGCTGTGGCTATTCTATCGGGATCGTAATGGCGATTCCCCCCATCACGTCGTTCAGCTTGAAATCCCGTTTGGGACTCAACGGGTGGCTGTTGTGGCACGTAATGCAGCCCGAGGACACCGCCCGATCGGGATAAATAGCCTGGAAGTACTGTTTACGCCCGCTGCTGACGATTCCCGTGATCGGCGCTTCCGGCGAGCGGTTCAGCGATTCGAGCGCCTTGCGCTCAAAATCCGTTGCCGGCGCGTTACGTTGATAGATAGGTGATAGTCCGATCAGCCGATAGCGGATGCCTTGTCCGCTTTCCGCTACCAATCGGCCGGAATGTTGGAGGAATTGGGCAGGAAGCGGCAAGGCGTTCTCCTGTTCCCAGTGTTCGGCGGCCATGACGACGCCTTTCGCCTGGAGGCGATCGACGATCTGGCGGGTGTAGATCGTCCGGTGCGCTTGCAAAACGGCATGCACGAAGCCTGCGACCTTTTCCGGGGATATTCCGGCCGTCTTCGGCTCCTCTTTTGCCGGGAAGGCGGCCGTCACCCACCACAGCGCGAGCATTAGGAGCGCGACGCTTGCGGAAAAATGCGCGACTCGGAATCGGTGCATGGTGCTATCTCCTTTGAAGACGAGTCGGAGGCGACCAGCGGAAGCGTGACCACACAGGAGGTGCCGGCTCCTTCCACGCTCTCCAAACGGATATCGCCACCGAATTTTTTGATAATACGGCGTGCGACGGTCAATCCTAGACCGGACCCTTCGCCCTGTCCCTTGGTGGTGAAAAAGGGGTCGAAGATCTTCGAAAGGTGGTGCTTGGGAATACCTGGGCCTGAATCGGCGATGGTGACAATGACGGTTCTGTCAGCGATGGCCGTGCCCAGCCGCAGCAGGCCATTGCACTTCATGGCCTGGACCGCATTCAAGAGTAGGTTCATGAAGGCTTGCCGGAGCTGATCGGGCAGGGCCGAGACCACCGTATCCCCTGCATAGTGTCTTTCGACGGTCAGCTCTGAAGTGTCCAACCCGGTGGTGATGGCATCGAGCGCATGATCCACCTCTTGCTCGAGATGCACCATCTGCCGCTGATCCGAGCCTTCCCGCGCTGCGATGCCCGTAAAGTCCCTGATGATCGCCGCCATCCGCTTGCCGTGCTGGACGATGTTTTGGGCATAGGACTTCACCCGCGCCGAATCGCAGTCATCTTGAAGCGCTTCCCCTAACCCCAGAATGCCGAACAAGGGATTGTTCAATTCGTGGCCGATTCCTGCCGCGAGAATGCCCAGGCTTCCCGACTTCTCCGCCTGCACCAGCTTTTCTTGCATGCGGCTCTCGTCCGTCGTATCCCGAAGGACGAGCCCCACGCGATCTGACTCTCCCGGCCGGCCCGTGACCCGGAACCACTCGTACCGGTACAAATGAGTGCCGAGCTGCAGCTCCGCTTGCCGGTTCTGCGAAGTCGTGCGAGGGTCGAGCGGGTCTCTGATCTCGTCGGTATGGTCGGAAGACGGCAGGCTGACAGCGCCTGGTTGCTGGTGGTTCCACAGTTCCTGGCGAAGCCGCTGCTGCTGCGGCGCATCGACCGGGATGGCGTCGAAGAGTTTGCCGTCGGCATCGGCGAGGTCAAACGCATCCCGGGCCGTCCGATTCACATACAACAGCTGTTCTTGATCATCCACGATCAAAATAGGCGTCGGCACCGCATCGAGAATCTGATCAGTGGACCGCTGCAAATACTGCACTTCCTGCGTCTTCAACGTCACTTGATCAGTCAGGCCAGCAAAGGCGGCCTCCAACTGTCGGTTCATACGGTTGAACTCTTCCGCGAGCGTCTCCAACTCGTCGCCCGTCTTGATCTCGATGGATTGACGCAGCTCTCCTCGGCCGATGGACTGGGCGGCCTGCTGCAGTTGTCGTACGGGCGTGACGATCCGTGTCGCTGCAAGATAGCCCAGAGTGGCCAGGAGAACCATGGCGATGGAACCGAAGACCGTCATCCAGGTGAACAGATGTTTGATCGGACTGAAGAGTTCATCGGAAGATTGCCAGACAAAGGTATGCCATGACCCGACGTCGAGCGATCCGTTGGTTGCACGTGTGGTTTCGGGCAGCGGAGAAAATCCGATGATCGACGAAGAACGTCCGCCGTGCCCGTCGCTGGGCGCTTTCGTCCAGCCCGGCTGGCGAAGAGTGACCAGCGGGGCGAGTGAGGCGTCGGAGAGCCTCACGCCTGTGGGAAGGATCGGGCAACTCACGACGATGCCTCGATGGTCGATCAACATGACATGGCCGGTTTTGCCGAACCGGATCGGTTGGGTATAGGGCGAAAAGAACTCTTTTGCATCGATGACTCGGTGGATCACGCCGACCGCCTCATACCGAAGGCTATCCATGATGGGCAGGCTGATCGAGAACACGTAGGTGCCGGCGACTTGGTCGAAATACACGTCCTCGATATACAGTTGGCCGATGCCTTTGTTGTACGTCCCTTTCCACCAGAGCGATTCGCCGTTCGCAAACTGCGGCATGTTCGTCAAAGCGGCGACCAAATACCCCTGCGTGTCCGTCACAAACAGCATCTTGGTGGCGCTACGGACGACCTGAGGGATGAGCTCGTTCGCGTCGCTTCTGCTTCCCGTATAGTATTCGCGCAGGAGGCTGGCTAGTGGATTGTCGGTGATGGCCTTCACCGCGGCCGGATCCTTCGCCTCCCATTTTGACTGAAGCTCCGCGAGGGCCGGCGGCTGCTTGCCAGCTGACGCGAGCGCAATATCACGTCGCCGCTCGAGCTCACGGACGATCATTGGGTCAGCGGCGATCCTCGAGGTTCTCGCAATTTCCTCGCCGACGAGGATGTCGAGTTTTCTGGCGGCCTCCGTGGCGAGCGCTTTAAAGCTTTCTCCGCTGACTTCGTAGATTTCCTTTGATCCTTGCCAGAAAGCCATGCCGAGGCCGACAAGGAGCGGAACAATGCCGACCAACAGCATGGAGACGATCAGCTTGGTCTGGAGCCGCCATCCTCGCGTGGGGGGCGAAGGTGGACGAGATGATGGCGTCACGTCGAACCCTCTGACGGAGACGGGAAGGTGATGGTAAACGTCGTGCCGTGATCGACGCGGCTGTCCACGTCGATCTTCCCTCGCATTTTGGTCACGATCGCCTTGACATTGTACAATCCCAATCCGGTGCCCTTGCCTGGTTCTTTCGTCGTGAAGAACGGCTCGAAAATCTGGTCCAGCACCTGCGGTTCGATGCCGCATCCGGTATCGGAGATGCGCAGGGTCACGCCATCGGAGAAGTGCTCCGTGGTCAGCGTGAGCGTCCCTCCTCCCTGTTCCATGGCCTGCACGGCGTTGGTAATGAGATTGACCAGAATGTGAAGAATCTCGTCAGGATTACCCCTCGCTGCCGCGCCGTCCTCATACTCCTGGCGAACATTGATGTCGTGAAAGCTGACGGCATAACGGGCGATTTTCAATGCTTCGTCAAGCCGGTTGTTGAGGCACACGACGGTCTCATCGCGGGCCGACGTCTTTCTGGCGTACTGGGTCAGATCGCGGCAGATGGCGCTGGTCCGGCGCACGGCTTCGACGATCTCGCGCGCCTGCTCACGGACAGTCTTCAAGTCCGTCTCCTCGGAGAGATTTTCCGCCAACCCCATGATCAACTGGAGTGGATTGTTGATGTCATGCGCAAGGCCTGCGGCAAAAGAGCCGATCCCGGCCAATTTTTCAGCGTGGAAGAGTTCAGCCTGGAGATTGGCTTCATGGCGGACCAACTCCCACAGCAGCCGGGCGGCGGATCCACTGAGGACTTCGGTTTCAGGACGTTTATGAAGCTGAACGAACCGTTCGACCTCGGGATCTCCGGTGACATCCATGATCAAGTTGACGCCATGGTTGTACACCAGCTCTTCTAGTCGATCGACTACCGGGATGCGGAGGTTTTTGGCCCGCGAGAGTCCAGGGGCCCCCGGGTCTCGATCGGAAATGCCGACGATTTCAACAGAAGGAATGAGATGCAGAAGGTCGAGAAGAGCGGTCCCTCCTCGTCCCGCACCGAGTATCGCAACTTTTGTCGGCGCAAGCTTCGACACCACCGCTCTGTCCGTCAAAGGTGGCACGGCATGACCCCCGGGATGGAGGGGAGGGACAATGGCCTTCCCCTCCATCATACCAGCGGAGAGGTGTCTAAAGGTGCGCGAGCTCTCTCTGTTCCATGGCTCGAGCGACCGACTCCCGCAACTTTTCGCCTTCCACCGGTTTGACCAGATAATCGACCACTCCCTGGCGGAGCATGGACGTTGCCATGTCAGCGTCGGGAAAACCGGTGAGGACGATGACGGGCACCCGCGGATAGTTGGCCCGGAAGTATGCGATGGCTTCCACACCGTTGATCTTGGGCATGCGAATGTCGCAGATCAAGACGTCCAGGAGCAGTCTGTTCTCTCCCGAATTGATGGTCTCAATAGCCTTTTCGCCGTTCTCTGCTTCAAGGACGTCATAGCCGGCCTTTTGCAGCGTCATGCGAACGACCTTGCGGACGTCTGCTTCGTCGTCGACTATGAGCACGCGTCCATTCGTCGGTTGATCTCCGATGAAAAATCCTGACGTAAACTCTCCCATGGTACCCTCCTTGTTGGATAGTGAGTGGTGTATGTGTTCCGGCATGGCCTTGTTGTTTGCCGAGGAAGAGAGCAAGCGATGTGCCTCCAGGGCGGCTCGTATTGATGTCTGAACTTTCCGCTACTTGGCGATGATCGGGTTCTTGCCCTCTTCCCGAGAACGGTTGGGATCCACCACCAAGGCTCATATGCACCACCAGCTCCTTTGTCCTCTTTCAAACTCTGCCTACAACAACTTCCGTACCACGGAGAGTGGTGCGGGCCGGAACCACGAATAAGCCCTTCAATTTTAGACGCTTCGAGAACCTGATCCGCCGGTGTGGCCTGTGGCAAGTAAGATGTGGGAAGGAATCACAATCGATCCAGCGCTGAATCCAATTACGACCGATATGCGTTCAAAAGCGGAGGTAGAAGCCGAATTGCCTTTCCGAAAGCGGCTACGGTATCCTGCCTCAGGGACGTTCCAAGGAAGAAAGAAGCCATCAGACGAGCCGATACAACGGCAGGGAGGCGATTTGATTACTCAGGACACGCTGACCGATTATATTCGGCGGGCGATGCCGGATGCCGTCGTCACCATGATTGACAAGACAGGGACGATGGATCATTTGAAGGTGACGGTCGTCTCGGATGCGTTTCAGGGTAAGAACCTGCTTGACCGGCATCGCCTGATCTATCAAGCGCTTGACGCAGCGATGAAGGACGGGCGCATTCACGCCCTGGAGTTAACGGCAAAGACCAAGGAGGAGCATCAACAGTTGGTGGCTGAAGGCCGCTGACTGCTTGCTGGAAGGAGGCCGACCATGGCAGATCCCATCGAAGAAGAGATCCAAAAGGAAGTCAACAGCCACAAGATTTTGGTCTATGGGAAGGGGACAAAGCAGATGCCGATGTGTGGATTTACGCGGGAAACCATGCAATTCTTCGACCGCTATGGCTATCCCTATGAAGTGATCGACGTGTTGTCCCAGCCGGCCAAGCGAGAAGCCCTGACCAAAATGACCAATTGGCCCACCCTCCCCAAAGTGTTCATCGACGGCACCTTTTACGGGGACACCGATATTCTCGATCCTATGGCGGCGAAGGGCGAGATAGAGCCGCTGCTGAAAAAGGCGTTCGGGAAGTAGCAGCCAGGCTTCGCCCGTCACCTCCGAGTGCACCCAACTACGCCTGGCTCGCTCCGGCGAGTGTGGCGATGGCCTTGCCTGGCTGCCATGGGGGAGGTCTGCGAGGGCGTCTAGTTGTGTCCCGCCCGCTTCGGTGATTGTGACGCAGGTTTGCTTTTGTGTTTGCCCGCTTGTGGAGAGAGCGCGGTCGCGATTCCCACCAAGGCAAACACTTTCTCTGAAGTACTGGACAAATTGCGGGCCCATCGCAACGTGTGTTGGTGGCGTCCCGCCTGCGCGTGGAGTGTGCTGAGCTCCCTGATCACATCAAGCTTGGGTACCGGATGATTCAACTCATCGGCCACGGTCACTGCACCAGCAAGATCGCCTTGACGGGCAAGGCCTTTGGCGATGGCAGCCAGTCCTCTTTGCATATCCGCATCAATCTTAGATAACTCTCGGAAACGCGATTGGTCGGGTGGATCATGGCCGAGCCGGATGTCGTCAGCGATGTGTCGCAGTTCTTTCCTTCTCACGCTGCGTTCACCTTCCGTTTCAGCCAAGGCGAGGGCCGTCTTGGCTTCTTTCAGCCTTCCCAAGTCGGCATAGGCCGCTGCGATCCCACTGTAGAGCCAGGAACGTCTCGTGTCGGCATCCTGTAAAGTGGCAGCCATGTCTTTGGCTTCCGTTCCCTTCCCGGCCTTCACCATCTCCATAAGGATCTCGGATAGAGCCATCTCGTAGTCGGAAACCCCCAGTTCAGGCCTTGGAGATGCCTGCTTCAACATAATGGCAGTGTTGAAGGCACCGGCAAACTCGCCTCGTTTGGCCTGAGCTTTGATAATGTCATAGAGGGCAGCTCTGCGCTGTCCATCCTGCTCGATGGATTTCGCGAGAGAGATGGCTCGAGCAGCGTCGCCTGCCGTTGCCATGTTGGCCGCGATGTGTTGGAGGTTCTCCGCTCGAGTCGCGGTGGAGGGCATTGCGCGCGCTGAGGCTTCAGCTTCTTGAAGCAGCACCAAGGCGAGCGGCTTGGTCCCGTGTGACAGATGGTATGTGGTCAGCTCCATGAGTGCACCCACCTTGGCAGGCCCCGGTTTGATTGATGAGGCTGTCACCTGAGCATCCCGAGGGCGCCCTTGGCGGATCTGGGCCTGCATCATGCCCCATTGTGCGTACTGCCGGGCTCCCTCATCAAGCCCTGCCAGGATGTCTTGAAGCTCTCGCGCTTTCTCGCTTCGATCTCGAAAGATCTTTATTAATGGATCAGGGTTGTCAGTGATGATCGTCAAGGCGGTTTGCACCGCACCCCGAACATCTCCCTGCTTGGCTTGTGCATCCACAAGTGTTGCCGTGGCTGTGCTGACGATGCGAAGCCGTTCCTCCTTGGGGAAGCGCTCCTTCACGCGCGAAAGTGTGTTCGAAGCTTCCTCTACATTTCCCATGTTCGCATAGGCAATGGCGACCTGTCCCAGCGCATTGGCCGCCGCCAGTTTGCCAGCACGTGAAGACTGGTCATCGACAACGATGTCGGCATAGATCCGCTCCGTCTCCACGATGTTTCCGCTTCCAGCATGTGCTGCGGCGAGAGCCGTGAGGTAGTCGAATTTCTTCGCGCTCTTTGGTATCAGTCTCAGCGTGTCTCGGGCTGCGGACGGGTCAATGGCGATCTGCGCAACGACAACAGGGTCCAGCGCCGTTGATCGCTCAGCACGATCGTCGATGGTCGTGGCCACCCCTCGTGCCTCGCGCAGAAGCGCCGTGGGTGCCTCGGCCTTGAGAGGAGCTGCATGGATGGCCCCATTGAACGCAAGAGGACCGAAGAACACAAGCATCAAGAAGGATGAATGGACAGGAATTCTGGAAGCTGTCAGATCTCTCATCGCTTGGCTTCAGGCGGCGGCCAATTCATCTCCGTGTGTCGACCACAGTAATAGCACAGCAGCCGGTACCGGGCCTTTCGGCGAGGGTTCGGCATGGAGATGAACGTGATCGGCGTATCATCGAACGGGCAGATCGGCTGATCATGGAGCAAGTGTACCTCCGCCATCATCGTAATTGATGCCAGATCCCAGGACGGGGACGTCTGTTCTTGGCCCGCGATCTGTTCTGTGGTGTGACAACGCTCACACACGGCCTCATATATCTTGACGCGCGCATGGTGCGGCGTCAGGTCTGTCACGTCCATCGGACCGCCGCATCCGTTCTTGATGCAGGTGAGATGCTCGTGTTGGAGCGCCTGCACGAATCGACGATGCGCCTGCCGTTCCTGCTCCGATTTCAT
>DATIGH010000061.1:0-11190 GCA_035454845.1 Nitrospira sp. | reverse complement strand
GATGGCCAATGCTTTTAACGCCGCCGGTGGTGCGGCTTCGTCGACGAAGTGGAACGTACGGTGACCGGTTTCTGCGATCAGGCAATTGATCTGCTCAATCAGATGTTCGGTCGGCGTGATTTCGTAGCGCCTGATGTACTCCAGACCGACGTCGCAAAAGGTACATTGCTTCCAATAGCAGCCGTGCGCAATGGTCAACTTGTTCCAATGACCTTCGGACCAGAGCCGATGCATCGGATTGACGCTATCGAGGATGGAGATATAGCGATCGAGCGCCAGCCCCTCGTAGGTCGGACAGCCAATTTCGCCCATAGAAAAGTCGCGGAGAGTGGGCTCGTTGGAAAACTGCACACGACCTTCGTCGCGATAATAGGTGCGGCAGAGGGCGCGGAGCGGCCGCTGACCCTCGAGATGTTCGATTAACGCCAGCAATGGGCGCTCGCCGTTATCTAACGTAATGAAATCCACAAAGTCGAAGACGCGTGGATCGGATACCCGGCGTAGTTCCGTATTCACATACCCGCCGCCGAGCGCGATGCGGATGCCTGGATGCCGGTCTTTGACTGCACGAGCAATGCGAAACGCCCCATAGACATTCCCCGGGAAGGGGACCGATAGGCCAATGAGTGCGGGCCTCGCACGATCGACGTGTAGCCACAATGCGTCGATCATGAATTGATCGGTCAGGCTGGGGACTTCCTCGAGTGAGGCCAGAAGCCCGCCGAACGACGAAGCGGAGCGTGCAATATGTTCGGCATAGCGGCTCAGTGCAAAATGAGGCGTGATCGTCGCCTGCACAAGATCAACAAGGTCTTCCAAAAACAAGGTCGCTGTCTGCTTAGCTCGATCCTCACTCGAGGCGTTGCGCGGCAAGGGCTGCCGGGTCCAAAACCGTGGTCCGAGCGGCACAGACCTTGGTCGTGCCAACGAAGTCGTAAGAGCGGGAGCGTTGCCTTGCAAGTAGCCTACGATGGGCTCAATGTGTTCTAGAATTGCCGCTCGATTCGCCACCATCTGCCGGGCTTCCGGCGGTAGCGACGGGTTTCTGGCTTCCAGTTCATCGAACACCCTGGTCAAACCCTGTCGGCTGAAGAGGCGAAGGACCATCTCGATGCCGAGGTCAGCCTGTACGCAGCAAATGCCCTGCGAGCGAAGGAAGCCGGTCAGATAGGCGGTCGATGGGTAGGGCGTGTTCAGTTGCGTGAGTGGAGGGATCAGCAATAAGACAGTGGGGCGGCCCATGTGGTCAGATAACACAGCGGAGGAAATGAAAGCCAGTTGGGCCTTTTATGGAGGTCGATCATGTTGCTCGCGATCATAGGCTTGAGCCTTTCCGTGTTCTGGCCGTCGACACCGGCATGGGCCGGTATCGACGAATCAAAATTGGTCGATTTGACCTATCCGTTGGATGAGCAGACGGTCTTCTGGCCGACCAACAAACCATTCACCTGGGAAAAGGCCGCCTGGGGAAGAACCGCTAAGGGCTATTGGTATGCCTCTGGCGATTTTTCAATGTCCGAACATGGCGGCACGCACATCGATGCGCCGATACATTTTGGTGAGAGCCGGCTGGCTGTCGATGAGATTCCATTGCACAAGCTGATTGCGCCGGCTGTTGTCATTGACGCTCGTTTGTCTGTTGCAGAGAATCCCGACTATCGACTGTCCAGAAAGGATCTCGAAAGATGGGAAAGCCGCTACGGTCCGATCCAGCAGGGGGCGGTGGTCTTGATGTGGACAGGATGGGGCGAAGGCTGGCCGGATAAATCGCGTTATCTCGGAAGTCCGACACCGTCGGATCCCACGACGCTCCATTTCCCAGGCTTTTCGAAAGAAGCGGCCGAGTTTCTTGTGGAGGAACGGCACATCGACGGCATCGGCATCGACACACCGAGCATCGACTACGGGCCTTCGCAGGATTTTATCGTGCACCAGATTGTCAACGGGGCCAACCTCTATGGTCTTGAGAACATTGCCAACCTAGACAAGGTGCCCGCAAAGGGTGCCATTTTGCTGGCACTGCCGATTAAGATCAGAGGAGGGACCGGTGGACCGGTCAGAATCATCGCCATTCTTCCGTGAGCGACTATGGATGCCGCCCTTTGAAGGTCATCTCTGCGATGCCCGATTTGTCGAGATCGCCTCGTCCCGAGGTCACGAGCCGCTGGTATTGGTCGTACGTGGCTTGTGCCAGCGGTAACGTCAGCCCGACGGCGTCGGCGAGCGCGAGCGCGATCCTCGAATCCTTGGCGGCATGGGACGCCGAAAAATAACATTCGTGGGCACGTGCCTGCATGTCCCCGCCATCCGTTTCCAAGACGCGTGAGGCGGCGCCGGTTTGACTAAACACTTCACGTAGCATAGTCAGATCTAATCCGAGCGCATCACCAAGTCCCAACCCTTCCGCCAAGGCAGCTGTGTTGCAATTCATCACCATGTTGACCAAAGCCTTCACCTTCGCCGCTTGTCCGGCGCCGCCGATGTACCGGATCGTTGTGCCGAGCGCCTCTAACACTGGTTTGGCCCGTGCGAAGGCCTCCGGCTTACCACCGCACATCAGATAGAGTGTGCCCTGACGCGCTTGCGTGATACTGCTGGCCATGCAAGCCTCGAGACTTTCACCGCCTTTTCGTTCGACCGACCGTTCGATTTCCATGTGAACACTCGGCGTGATCGTCGCGCAGTTGAGGAAGAGACGTCCTTTGGCATGGGCTAGAAGACTCGTAGGGTTGTCGTTGGCATAGATCTCCCGCATCGCCGGATCGTCCGATACGACAGTGACCACCACTTCCGACAGTTCCGCCACCCGCCCCGGCACGCCTGCTGCCTCACAGCCCAGCTCGCGAGCAAGTTCTTCAGCAACGCGAGCGTTGCAATCGTGAACCGCAGTGATGTGATAACCCTGATCATGAAGACGACGAGCCATATTGCCGCCCATGCGTCCAGTTCCTACAAAGCCGACGTCGGCCATATGCGTGCTCCTAGAGGCTAGGTGGCGGGGGAAGTTTCTCGCTGATATGCCTCATCGTTCGCGACGTCGTCAAGAACGACATCGCGTCCTTGCTTCACCGCCGTGAGCAAGGAATTGTATGTCGGCAAAGGAGGAATGCGAGTCCAGTGAGGTTGAGCAGACGCGGGCTCGCCATCTTATGTGGCGGGCACAAAATTCAATGCTGCACCGTTGATGCAGTATCGTAGGCCGGTCGGCTTCGGACCATCCTTGAAGACATGTCCTTGATGGCCTTCGCAACGGGCACAATGGACTTCCGTACGAGGAAAAATCAATTTGAAGTCGGTACTCGTCTCGACGACTTTTGGGTCTATCGGCTGCCAAAAACTCGGCCACCCGGTGCCACTATCGAACTTATGTTCCGAGGAGTAAACCGGGAGGTCACAGCCTGCACAGTGATAGATGCCGGCTTTCTTATTGTCGTGCAAGGGGTGAGTAAAGGCGCGCTCTGTCGCCTCGTGTCTCAGCACCTGATAGGCTTCGGGCGCCAGCAGTTTCTTCCACTCGTCGTCGGTTTTAACCACTTTCACAATCGGCCCGATCTCGATTTTCTGCGTCATAGACGACACTCCCTTGGTAGGTCCTAACATCCTGGCACACGGACCGGATGTTGAGCAAGGCGGGCGGCATAACGCCGCCCAGCCCGTTACAATGAAGTCGATGACTGGGCGCCGGCTGGTGCCAATTCGTGATCAAACGCCGAGTGAAGAACCTCCTCGATCCGCTCGACCGGAATGACGGTCAAGTCATCCCGCACCTCCTGCGGCACGTCTTTGAGGTCCTTTTCGTTCGGTTTCGGCAAGATGATTCGCCTGATGCCGGCACGATGCGCAGCCAACACCTTTTCCTTGATCCCCCCGACCGGAAGAACAAGGCCGCTCAGGCTGATCTCACCTGTCATGGCCGTATCGCTCCGCACCGCTTTTCCCACGTACGATGACGCGAGTGCCGTAGCCATCGTCACCCCGGCGGAAGGGCCGTCTTTCGGAATCGCGCCGGAAGGCACATGGATATGGACGCCGTTTCTTTTGAATCGCGAGATATCCAACCCCATGCTTTCCGCGTGGGACCACAGATAGCTTCGTGCCGCCCGAGCGGATTCCTGCATGACTTCTCCCAGTTGGCCCGTCAGACTGACCTCGTGGCTCCCGGGCAAGAGTGTCGTCTCAATGTAGAGGACGTCTCCGCCGGTCGGAGTCCAGGCGAGCCCCGTCGCCACACCGACTGGAATGTTCTTTCGGGCTTCCTCCGGCATGAACCGTTCGGATCCGAGCCATTCAAGAAGATCGGCCGTGTCGATCCTGACCTTCTGTCGCTCCTGATCGTCGGCGCGTTCGGCGACGGTCAAGGCGACTTTGCGAGTCAGGCGTCCCAGCATTTGTTCGAGCTGACGAACTCCGGCCTCACGGGTATAGCGGCTGATGATGTGATCCAACGTGTCATCCGGCAGCTCGACCTGATCGGCTTCGAGCCCGGCTTCTTTGAGTCTCCGAGGCCAGAGATAGCGCCGGGCAATCTCCGCCTTTTCCCTCTCGCTGTACCCCTGCACCCTGATGATCTCCATACGATCGAGCAGCGGCTGGCTGATCGTATCGAGTGTGTTGGCGGTCGTGATGAAGAACACCTTCGAGAGATCGAAGGGCAGGTCCACATAATGGTCGCGGAACGTATGGTTCTGTGCCGGATCCAGCACTTCCAACAGGGCAGCCGCGGGATCCCCACGAAAGTCGCGCCCCATCTTATCTACCTCATCGAGCATGAGCACAGGATTGTTGACTCCTGCACGGCGCATGGCCTGAATGATGCGCCCCGGCAAGGCGCCGACGTAGGTCCGTCGATGCCCTCGCAGCTCCGCCTCGTCATGCACACCACCAAGGCTGAACCGCTCGAATCGTCGCCCCATGGCTTTGGCTATCGATTGGCCAAGGCTGGTCTTGCCGACGCCGGGCGGGCCGACCAAACAGAGGATTGGAGCCTTGGCGGCAGGATTGAGTTTTAATACCGCCAGATGTTCGACGATGCGTTCTTTCACCTCTTTGATGCCATAGTGGTCCTCTTCCAACACCTGGCGGACCTTGCTCAGATCCATGTGTTCTTCGGAAGCCTTGTTCCAAGGCAATTCCAAGACCAGTTCCAGATAGGTTCGCAGGACTTGATGGTCTGGTGACGAAGGCGGCACCTTGGCGAGGCGACCGATTTCGCGCTCGACCTCTTTGCGCACGTGGTCGGGCAAATCAGCCTCTTGGATCCGTTTCTTGAGATGGGCTACCTCGCTCTCGTCCGATTCGCCTTCACCCAGCTCCTGCTGAATCGCCTTCAATTGTTCGCGCAGGATGTATTCGCGTTGATTCTTGCCGATCTTGGCCTGCGTGTCGCTGTTGATCTTCTCCCGCAATTGAAGGATTTGGATTTCCTTTGAAAGAAACGCATACAGGGAGCGCAGCAGCTCGATGGTCGACGAGCTCTCGAGCAGCGTTTGCTCCTCCTTCACCGTCAGATTGAGCAGTGACGCCACGCGGTAAGCCAGCGTCGCGGGATTCTCCTCGTTGCGGAAGGCAGCTGTCGCCTCTTCGATTCCCGGAGCCTGAATCAGCCGAGGAAGGTCGGTGATCAACTCTTGAATCGCCCGTTGAAGGGCTTGAACCTCCCGGTCATGATCGGCGGGAAGCTCGAGCCTGCGTGCCTGCACCATCAGATAGGGAAGGGATTGCTCGACTTTGAGCAGGGCGACGCGTTCCAATCCCTGGAGCAGTGCTTGAATGGTTCCGTCCTCGGTGCGGCCGACTTGTTTGACGATGGCTTTCGTTCCAATCGTGTAAAGATCGTCCAGACCGGGGTTCTCTTTGCCTGGGTCGCGTTGCGCGACAACCAGAATGGTCTTGTCTTCCGTCTTCAACGCGGCATTGACGGCGGCGACGGATCGTTCGCGTCCGACCGTGACTGGCATGAGGATGCCGGGAAATAGCACTGTGCGTTTGATGGGGAGGACGGGTAATGTCACTGAAAGATTGGGATTGTTCATGTGCGCTGACCTCCACTCAATTAGTCAGTCGATAGTAGGTGAATGAGTCCTAGGTGAGAGAGATAGGGTCGGTCTCGGGGAAGTCAAGAAAAACGCTGACGATGGAAATTAGTGCGCTCTAACGATCAACGAACAGTCCACCCTTCGGATAGACGATGACTTTCCCATTCGATGGTCGATCGTCGGGCTGAGAGAGCGCCGCCTCTGGCAAATTATAGGTGTCTTGCCCCTTAAGGTCGAAAAAAGCGCCGACGCCGTGCTCTGAGGAATGCCCCAAGCCTTCCTTTAGTTGATAGTGATCATCTCCGCCTTCATCGATGAACAGCCCCCACCCTGAATAGTCCGCTTTTCCCGGTCCGGTTGACGCCGCGAAGGCATAGTGGTCACCGTCGAATCCTGCATCGAGCATCAGGCTCACGCCATGATCCCATGCAACGCCGCCGTTATAATAGGGACCGGTGGAACCGTAGCGATCTGCTCCATGGCGATCGTTGAATACGCCGACGCCGTAGTGGGCGGACGACCCGTGGCCATAGCGGGCTGCCAGATATTCGTCATTGCCGTCGAGATCAAAGAACAGGCCGGTGCCGAAGAAATATCCATGCCCTTGAGAAAAGTTGGCGCTTTGATACCGGTCATTGCCTTCGATGTCTAGTAACAGGCCCCATCCTCCGGCGAGATTGGACGCCAGCCATTCCGGCCGTTTGATCAGGATGCGCCTCCCTGAGCCAGTGCCCAGCCCGAAACAATCATACTGATAGAGTGGATCTCCGGGCTTGGCCTCCGGCGCATCCTCGGCATTGTATGCGCTCGGGTATTTGTTCCCGCATTGATACTGATCCGCACCTTCCAAATCGATGACAGCGCCGATGCCCTGCGGACCGCCGAACCCCAGCGCAAAGCCATGGCTGGTATATCGATCATTGCCCGCTGCGTCGAACAGCAAACCGAGACCGCCGATGGCTGCGCCTTGCGTCAGGCGGCTTCCCATGTAGACATCGTTTCCCTTCGCATCGAACAGGATGCCCAAGCCGCCGAATCCCGCACCTCCCGACCCCAGATCTAGCTGATACACGTCGTCGCCTTCTTGATCGATCAACAGCCCGACGCCGAGCCTCCCGGTTGCAAGACCCAACGGCGAGCCGTGATAGGTGTCGTTCCCGTTGAGATCAATGACCACGGCATTGCCGTGATCCGGACCGCTCGATGCGGCGATCATGCCTCGATAGACGTCGTCTCCTCCGAGATCGACCAAGAGTCCAAAGCGATGATCCAACTCATAGGTGTTGGGGCCTGCTCCTCCGATCACGATCAGGCCATAAGGAGTGTCTTCAGCGTACAGAACCGTGCCGGTGATACCCTCGGGAGCCTTGATCCGGGTCGGCTCATGACCAAAGGCCGCGACGAGTTGCCGAGACCAGGGATCATTTGCAAGACGGGCTAACACCTGCGCCGCAGCGATTAAATTGGCATAATCGATCTGCTCTTCGAGCAGCTCCGCGAACCGCTGATCGGCCTGAACCCTGGCGCTCATCTGCACCGACATCGCCGAGATTTGCGGCGTAAATTGGGTGGCCAGAGCCAAGGCATGGCTGTAGACAAATCGCTTTTCATCCTCTGAAAGATGGGCTACCGCCTTTTCGCGATGAACCGAAGCCTCCTCAAGGCTTTCCAGCATGAACATCACCAAATCCTGTATGGTCACTTTTGCCGGGATGGATACTGGTTGATGGAATGCCGACGTCCTGTCCATGCCCGCTTCCAGCACGTCAAGGAGGACGGGTACATTGACGGCGCGACCTTCCGCAAGCTCGGCCAGGAGTAATCCTTGGCGCTCGACGTGGGTGAGCCCTTCCCAGGGGTGTGTAAGCGCCGTCATTGCTAGGCTTCGTTTGTAACGGGCAGGAACCACGGCCAGGTCGGAATGCGCGTCTATCAGCGTGGATATGGCCGCGGGGAGGAGTCGGTCGAGTACGGGTCGAACGGCAGGTGCGAGACGCGGGAGCGCCGGATCCCGCGGGGGGGTATCGGCCATGCCTGTCTCCGGAGGTCCTAGCCAGCCGAAGAAGCGTTGTGCGAGAGTGCACCCGCTAAGATCGAACAGCAGCAGGAACGCTAGCGTCACGAATATATGTCGACCCACGTCGCCGCAGCCCTCACCAAAGGACATCGCTGAAAGTCAGACCGTATCACTTGGCTCTGACAGAATCGTGCCCAAGTTTTCGCCTGGCTCCGCCCTGCACCATCCTAAACTCATACAGCCGACATTCCAATGCACCGTTATAGAGCGGGATCCTTCGAGAGGGAGAAAGACCGATCGTGTCCCGAAGGCGGGGGTCGGCGGTTAACACAAACGCGCGCCATCCAGCGAACTTTTTTTTCAGCCAGTCCCCTAATCTTGGATAAAAAGACTCGAGTTCATCGGGGTCACCGATCCGCACTCCATACGGTGGATTGATCATCAGTAAGCCCTTTGGAGCCGGAGGCTCGAGCGACAAGATTTCTTTTTGTTGGAGACGGATGTCGATGGCAACTCCCGCCCCTTGAAACAGCCGTTGGGCAATCTTGATGGCCTCCGTATCGCGATCTGACGCATAGATGGCTGCGGGATTTTCCTTTCGTTGCTTCATCCTGGCCGCCTCACGGAGTTGCCCCCACCGTTTGACATCGTGTAGGCGAAATCGTTCAAAGGCGAAGGACCTGGCAAGTCCAGGAGCGATCTTTCTCGCCATCAGCGCCGCCTCGAGCGGAATGGTGCCTGTGCCGCACATCGGATCCAGGAGCACTTCGTCCGGTGTCCATCCTGCCAGCCGTAGCAGGCCGGCCGCTAGATTCTCCCTGAGAGGCGCTTCCACGGTCGTGATACGATGGCCGCGTTTGAACAGCGGTTCACCGGAGGTGTCGAGGTACAGCGTCACACTCTTCGAATCGAGGAATGCATCGATGCGGATATCAGGATGACGTGTATCCACCGCGGGCCGCTTCCCCGTTGCAGAGACAAACTTGTCGCAGATGGCGTCTTTGATGCGGAGCGTCAGAAAATCCAAGCTGGGAAGCGGGCAGCGATGCGCCGTCACCCTCACTTTGATGGAATTTGAAGAGAGGAACCAGTCGGGCCAGGGGAGGTCGTGCGCAGCGCGATAGATGTCCTCCTCGGTTCGATAAGCCCGATGACCGGCTTCCCAGAGGACCCGGCTGGCGATGTGGCTCCAGAGATTCACCCAATACATGGTAGCCCAAGGAGCTTGGAAACCGACGCCACCGGCCATGGTGGTCGTTGCCGGTATTCCGAGCTCGCGAAGTTCGTTGTCTAAAACTTGTTCCAAGCCGCGCGGGCAGGGTGCAAAAAATCGGTGTTTTGTGCTATCCATGCGCTGAGCCTTTTCCATCGGCATGGCAACCATGAAGTTTTGCGGCGAATGCGGGAAATCCGTCTCGCAGCGGATCCCTCAGGGGGATAATCTCCCTCGGTTCGTCTGTGATTCGTGCCAGGTCATCCACTACCATAATCCCAAGATTGTGGCAGGGTGCATTCCCGAATGGAACGGACGCATCCTCTTGTGCCGCCGCGCCATCGAACCTAAGTCCGGTCTCTGGACCTATCCCGCAGGTTTCATGGAAATCGGCGAAGGGACCGAAGAGGCGGCGAGGCGGGAGACGCTGGAAGAAGCGCGCGCGCACGTGGTCATCGAGCGATTGCACTCTGTGCTCAGCCTTCCCCATATCGGCCAGGTCTACCTGACCTTCATCGGCCAGCTGCGTACAGAAGAATTCGAGGCAGGACAAGAAAGTCTTGATGTGCGCCTGTTCGACCGAGAAGACATTCCATGGGACGATATTGCGTTCCCCGTCGTGAGCGAGGCGCTACGCCGGTATGTCGACGATATTACGGGCGGGACATTGCGCTTGCATGTTGCCGATCTGTCACACCGTCTCGTGTGATCATTGCGTCAAAGCACTTTTATGGACCACGGCGTGGATGTCGATCAGTCGTTCGGTCCGATCAACCGCATAGAAGATGCGCCAGTCGGCAACCGCATATTTATGTAATCCTGGCAGATCGTGCATTGCCTCGTGGCGAAGGTTTTCGGCGTTGGAAGCAATCCATTTCGTCTTATCAAGGAGCCGCTGCGCCATCGCAGATCCGGCGGCGGCAAGATCCTGAACGACGCCTGCCTGGAACGTCAATCGATACCAGGGCATTGGCTTACCAGCGGAGCCCAAGTTTGTCAGCTAGCTCCTCACCGGAGAGCCGGTCGCCCTTTGCGAGAGAGGCCTGGAGTCTCGCGCGCAAGGTTTCGCCGAGTTCCAGCCCCAGATCCGGATCGCCGATCAATTCCCGCAGGCGATCGTCGACCAACCCTCGCACCAATTGCTTGAATTGTTCGAAGTTCAACGACGAGAGTTCCATGTGGACGAAAGAATACGGAGGGCGTTGGCGAAATGCAATCCGGTAACGTCTAGCTGGCAGGCGTAGTTTTTTCCAATTGCTGGATGTATCGACCCAGCCGTACTTGTTCGGGCTCTGCGACAACCAGGAATTCCATGCCGATGCCCTGCAACCCGCACCAGCGTACTGCGGCATTCTCAATTTTGACGGGAACCGGTTCCCCAGGAATATGCAAAAGCAGCGTCACCTGCATTCCGGTGAATGGCGTGATCAGGCTTTCGACTCGACAGCCTTTCGCCGACAGATCACGGACGGAACCTTTGTGCTGAAACTGGTCCCGCTGGACTAGTATGCTCGACATGCTGACGTGAAAACGGCGGTGCTTGCGAGTAACCACGAGAGCCTTCCCTTTGCCGGTTCCTACACGGCGGCGCCAGCAGCGCGTTCCAATTCTTCCACCGCATCGATCAAACGAGACCGCTCCGTGACGGTCTTGCAACCGCCCGTTCTAAGGTTGTATACGATTTCCATGCCACAGGCCCTCATTCATTCTGTTACGTACATCTTCTCATATTCAAGAATGAGGCTACGGATGTCTACCGACTTTGTCAAAGAAATCCAGATGTTTCGCAGAGCGCGGGGTTGAGATGCAGCGTTTGGCTGGCAAAGTGGCCATCGTCACTGGCAGCAGTAGCGGCATCGGCAAGGCCATTGCCCTTCGTTTCGGAGAAGAAGGGGCCAAAGTCGTCGTAGTCGGGAGAAGGAAAG
>DATIGH010000060.1:0-6077 GCA_035454845.1 Nitrospira sp. | reverse complement strand
ACCCCAGATTCCCATCTCCGAGCCGATTGATCTCTCGGCATCTTTGGATCAAGCGCTGGCTGCTGGCCCTCCGATTGAAACGCCTTGCGACATCCAGATATGCACAGACGCTCCTCGCCGCGCGCTTGTCTCTCAGGCATTACAGGAGCTCCACCTGAAGACTGACGTACCCCTTCGACCTCCTCTGCGATACAGCTGGTTCCACCATCCAAGGCTGGTTCCACTGGGCGATGACGCGGATTTCGGGCTCCCTCACAGCGAAATTCTCGCGCATCGTGAAGCTACCTCGTTCGGAAATTTTCGCAACCCCTATGCCGGGCTTCGTGATCAACCCATCCTGCATCGCGACACGTCCCGAGCGCCCGTCACCAATTCGACGCTCCCCGAGGTCGGTCCGCCGCCACCGCGCCACACCATCAAGACACTCGGCACGCTGGCAGCCCTGAGCCTTGTTGGCATCGGCGTCTATGCCTGGGCACCCACATCATTTACGGGAGCCGACAAAGAGAATGCTTGGGAGGAAGCCAGGGACCATTTCAAGGAGGCATGGAAGAAACCTCCCGTCTTTGACAAAGACAAGGAAGGTGTGAATTTCTTAGGACACCCCTATTTCGGCATGAATTTCTACCTTTCCCAGAGAAACTACGGGGAGAGTCCCTTGTACTCCTTTCTGTTCTCCGCCTTCACGTCGACCTGCTTTGAATATTTCATCGAGAGCTGGTCCGAACGGCCCAGTGTTCAAGATCTCCTCATTACTCCGATCGTAGGATCGATCTTGGGAGAACTCGTGTTTCGCGCCACCCAGGAAATGCGGAAAGACGGTTTGACGTCGGGAGAAAAAGTCATTCTCACTGTCATCAATCCGCTTTATGTCTTGCAGAATGGGTACCGTTAGGAAGGGTCGGCGGAAGCAGGGAACTAGGAGGCATTCTTAATTGAGTCATACAATTCGTCGACCGCCTTCTCCTTCGTTAATACCTTGGCTGCCCCAGCCTTCAGCATGGCTTCTACCTGGTATCCCTGTCCGGTGACCGAGAGCCCAAGGACGGTCACTTGTGAATGCTGACTCTTGACAAGACGAGTGGCGGCAACACCATCCATTTTGGGCATGCTGATGTCCATCACGACGACCGCGGGTTGGTGCATCGCGACCTTCGAAACGGCCTCGGCACCATCGCCTGCCTCATCGACAACATCGATATCGGGGTACGACTGCAGGAGCGACCGCAAACCTTGGCGAAACATCCGATGGTCATCCACGAGTAACACTCTAATCCGCTGTGGGGTGACCATAATGCTCCTTCCACCGACTATGCACGATGAGACTTTATTTTTATTGAGGGTGTGAATTGAGAGGATTGGATCAGAGCGTCTGGGGCACCGCCTTTAACCTGTTGGTGACAGAAAAGTTGGCGCATGGATCTGGCGATCAGTCTCCGCCAAGGTGCGCCCATTCAACAGCCATCTCGATGTTGAGACGTAAGAGGTCCGACGTTTGGTTCGATCTATCGGTTGAGGAGGTTTGATCCGCTTTCCTCTGCTCATTCAAGACACTGGCGTCCAATCTTCGTTCTGCAGAGCCATCTGGTTTGTGCATGTCGCCCTCCCACTCTGAGTGAACGAAAGACAAAATAATTGAGAAGCTACAGATTTGTAGCTGGGCGATCCCCTAGTGCGGAAGGGTGAGCAATTTTACTAGGGCCAAAGATCCTCCCAGGTTCACTGAATATTCACCAACGTAAAATGGCTTATTAGGATGTGGATAAGCTAAAGACACTAGTGCCATGGGGGAGGCGTGTTTAATCTCAAAAGAGGCAGGCATCACACAACTTCGATGGGCTGATCTTCCGAAAGGGAGTCAGTAGGCGACGAGGGCGGACGACGGCCTTCAAGAATCGCCCGTAACCGGAGGAAGGAAGGTTGATCGGTAAAGGCCAGCAAGGAGTCATGTGCCTCCAATACCGTGCTGCCGTCCGGAACGAAGCAGTGCCCGCTTCTCGCCATGAGAATAATAAATGCCCGCTTGGGAAGACCGAGATCGAGAAGTCGACGACCGATCGCGGCCGAATGTTCCGGTATCCGCACTTCAAGCAGTCCGCTTTTGAGGTTCGTCGGCGCATCCCACACTGGAGAGGACTCCATGCGTGGCTGCAAGGGTTCATCTACACCAAGCCACCGTGCCACGAGCGGGATGGAGGTCCCTTGCAGCAGGACCGATGTCAAGACGATAAAAAACACCAGGTTAAAAATTGTGGTGGCCTGAGGAATGCCCGCTAACAACGGGAAGGTCGCTAAGATAATGGGAACGGCTCCTCGTAAGCCGACCCAGGCCACCATGGTCATCTCTCTTACACTGAGACGCGCAAACGCGAGAGTCGCAAAGACCGCTACCGGGCGGGCCAGGAACATCAGAAACAGCGCCAAGAACAGGCCCGTGCCGGCAATTGGGACAAGCTGTGTCGGAAAGACTTGCAAGCCGAGCGCGAGGAACATCGTGATCTGCATGAGCCACGCGAGACCGTCGTGAAAGCGGGTCAAGCTCCGCTTATGGACAAACTGGCTGTTGCCCATCATGAGGCCGGCCAGATAAACGGCCAAAAATCCGTTTCCACCGAGCCATGCGCTGCCACTATAGGTCAGCAGGACGAGGGACAGGGTCATCACGGGATAGAGCCCCTCGTATTCGAGGCGGAGGCGGTTGATGAGCAAGACCATCAATTTTCCGATCCCGTACCCGATCGCGGCCCCGAGCACCATCTGCCGGATGAACATCGGCACCAGTTCGAGCGGCGAACTGGATTCGCCCGTGATTAATGAGATCAGACCCACTGTGAGAAAGACCGCCATCGGGTCATTGCTACCGGATTCGAGTTCCAGCATCGGTTTCAATGGGTCGCGCAGGCTGACATACCGCGATCTCATGACGGCAAAGACTGCCGCGGCGTCCGTCGACGAAACGATCGCACCAATGAGTAGTCCTTCAAACCATGACATGCTCAGCGCGGTGGTGGCGAACCACCCGACGAGACCGGCTGTAATGGCGACCCCGACGGTGGACAGGCTCACACCAATGCCTAGTACGCGCCGAACGCTCGCCCAATCTGTGTCCATGCCGCCTGCAAACAAGATGAAGGTTAGGGCCACGACGCCGAGCGATTGAGCGAGCCATGGATTGTCGAAGTGTATCCCGCCCGGACCGTCCGATCCGGCCAGCATGCCGATGCCCAGAAAGAGCAGAAGCGCTGGGATGCCCATTCGTCCGAACGCCTTGCTGGCGATGACGCTCAGGAGTAACAATGCCGAGCCGCCAAGCAGAAAATATTCAATGGTCAGTGTCATGCTTCTCTTAATTGCTGAGGCTCGCTCTGCCTGCCGTCAGGACCGGGCACCCTGCTCGTTTGAGAAGCGCCTCAGCCACGCTGCCAAGCTTTAAGCGGCCCAGACTGCGTGCTCCTCGTGTGCCCACCGCAATCAGATCCGCCCGCCATGTGGCGGCCTGCGCAAGGATCGCCTCCACCGCATCTCCTACAACACACAAGCCCTCAGCCTCGATGTGGTGATGCCGCAGACTATGGATGCGTCTGGCTACCCGTAGCTCGGCCCGCTTGATGTCAGATGAGCGACTCGATACATGGAAAACAGAGACCGACGCATCGAGTTTGGCAGCCAGGTCGCGGATTAAATTAAGAGCCGCATCGGCATGTTGGGAAAAGTCGGTGGCAAGGAGTAACCGCCGCAGGCGTACCCGAGAGGAGTGGCGATGAAGGTCTCCGGCCAATCCGCCGTGGACGCTCAGCACAGGGCAAGGCGCCTTCCGAGCGAGGGTTTCAGCCGTGCTGCCGATCCGGAGACGATCCCAGCCCGTACGCCCTTCGGTGCCCATCACGACAAGGTATGCGTCAGTGTGCTTAACAGTTTCCAAGATACAGAGCGATGGCTCGCCGTAGAGTAGCAGCGGTTCTGCAGGCGCGCCCGCCTCTTTCGCTGTCCGCGTAAGACGTCCCAATTCTAACAGGGCGGAGGTCCTTAACGAATGAAAATAGCGGCTTTTGGGAACGACGTCAGACCGCCCGGCCGGCGTCTTGATGACATGCACAATTTTCAACTGCCCATCCAAGACGGTAGCCAACTTCACTGCGTGGAACAAAGCGCGTCTTGCCGGCCATTGAAAATCCGTAGGATGAATGATGTACGCCTTACCCTTTCCGGAGATTGCTCGCCTCATCGTTCCTCGTCTCCTAGCTCCTGCGCTTCTATCCCGACCTTAAAGCAGTTTCATCAATGACTCAAGGTCCGCAAACGCAGGTATGGTATGCCTCACATGCCGATACCCGGTCCAACGCACAGCTGTGCTGAGGTTGGACGCGGACACAGCGATTCTCGTTATGGATTCGAAGAAACCGTCTCGCAGGATGGGGCTGCTGACCGCTGCACAAAGTTCCTGGGATCCCCAAGCGGTTTCCGTACGCTTTGGGATACGGGATATTCGCAGGGTTATGAAGGCGGCTTAGAGATGTTAGATGAGTCGGGCTTTTTGAACAGCTGGTTCATGTGCAAGCTGTTGAGTCTGGCGAGCCTTATATGGAGAGCCTCGAGATCATGGATAAGCTCCGTTCGACCCGACTTTAGCAAATGCGCGATCGATTCGGCGCCGTGTCCGCCAATTGCGACGGCGTAATGTTGGGAGAGAGACACCCATTCATGGACCAACTTTGTGAGTGTCTCTTCTCGCGGGGTCTCTGTCATGGACAGCAAAACCAAATCCGGTTTGATCCGTTCACAGAAAGCCCGGAGATCTGAATGGGGAAGGTGGGGACCCAGATAGTAGGTTTGACATCCGCGCGTGGCAGTCAGATAGGCGACGGCCAATGCACCGACCTCATGAAATTCTCCTTCGGGACAGGCGATGATGACCCGCGGACCTGATTCATTCATCGGCAGCTGATTGATGACGGAGAACAGTTTTTGTTGGACGATCTTTGTGACGTAGTGTTCCACTGCCACATTCAACCTACCTTCATGCCACATCTCTCCGACCCGTCGTTGGAGCGGTAGCAGAATACGTTGCACTGCTTCTTCGAACGGGATGACGGCGACGGCACTATTGAGCTTCTGTTCAAAGCGAGTTTTGTCCAGCGGATCAAGCAAGGAGAAGAGTTCGTCGAGGAGATGCGTGTGCGGTTTCAGTTCGTGCGTGGTGGGTGGGGAACTGGTCCGCATCCGTGTCAGCAGTGAATCCCGTCCCTCCAACGCGAGTGTCCCGATCGTTTGCCCGCGATTCAGCTCTTCCTTGAGGAAGCGAAGCAGCGCCACGTCTTCATCAGTGTATTCGCGATAACGATTGGCACTCCGCAAAGGTTTGACAAGCCCATAGCGCCTTTCCCAAACACGGATCACGTCTTTCGGTAATCCAGCCAGCTTTGCAACCCTATGAATTCTATATGTATTCATTTCTATGGCTCTATGGTTAAGTGAGTGACCAATGTTTGTCAAATATTTTTTAAAAAACTATTGACACATTGGACAACATGGGTTATACATTAGACATACATTGTACTAACGATGGGCACACAGGAGGTACTAAATGACGGCTTCGCTTAAAGAAACAACAAGGTCAGGACGGGTCGAATGTGAACGGTGCGGCGGTCTGATGGTTGGGGAGGTTTGCATGGATCTCTTGAATAGCGAACTGAAGTGCGTCGCTTCGCGCTGTGTGCAATGCGGTGAAGTTGTCGATCCGGTGATTCTAGCCAATCGGTCTCTCCCACGTGTGAGCGCCCGCCGCTTCGCCACGGCTCACCTATCCATTCAGTCCATCTCATCTCATAGCCAACGGAGGGGATCATGAGTGTCCGACGATTAATAGGACTGTCGCTTCTCGCGGCGGTTTTTGTGGGGGGTTGCGCATCAGACTTCCCGTCCCGGCACGGCGAGCCCTCGAAGGCAGCGTTCGTTTCCCAAGACCAGGCAAGACAGCTGGCGTTTTCCTACCGGCGGCAGGCTCAGGACCTTCGCGAGCTCGCCAGACGGATGGAGGCAGAAGCCTTTTTCTCCAGTGGTCCATCTAGGGTCGGCAT
>DATIGH010000059.1:0-2600 GCA_035454845.1 Nitrospira sp. | reverse complement strand
ACCCGTGTAGTGCGACGCGGTATCGAGATAGTGGCCACGCAACCGAAGTGCAGCTCGCATGATCGTTCGATTGAGCACAGGGGGACAGGTGTTAACGAGCAACTGCGTCCCCCGTGCGGCTTTCAGGATGCTCCACATGTCACGGGCATTCACACGTGCGACTGGAACTGCGGATGTGGGTCCCAAGAAGTGGTGTGCCCGTTCCAAATCACGATCACCGCATATCACCCGGTGACCTTGTCGAAGCAGGAGTTTGACAACCAGCGAGCCGACTGCGCCGACGCCCAGGACAAAGATTCGCATGGCGCGCAAGCTTACCACAGCTCGCTGGCCGCGGCCCGTAAAACACGTTAGGAAGAGTTGTATATAGATTCGCAGGCGTTGCGCACGAACCATCGCCGGGCGCAACGCCACAGGATCATTTGAAACATGCGACGGGGCTATTGACCCGAGGGCGAAGCTTCCGATGCTTGGCCGCCACTCGGCGGCGGTGCCTGGTTCGTCGTAGCGCTGTTGTTTCCACCCACCGCCGGATCCGGCTGTTCCATGTTCCGAGTGGACGGATAATCCTGGGCGGTGCTTTGGCCTTCTGGTTTCTGGCCAACAGGCGTGGTCTGGTCCTGGTCCCGATTGCAGCCAGACAGGACACTCAACAGCATCAGTGCGTAGAGAGTGGCTGGAACGGTTCGTTGAAGACACATCATGGTATTTCCTTTCTTCCTTGTTCGTGGCGCCCATCAGCGGGCATCAGGCCACGCAGTCTGCTGGCTTGTCGTCCCGCCGACGATGGGCGGTGCACCCGACGGATTACCACCTGGGTTACCTGGCGGTGCGACAATATTGCCGGACGTATTGGGTTGTTCCGGAGGTTCAGAGCTCGGGATGGTACTCCCCGCCTTGCCGGTGTGTTGCGAAAGCGAATTCTTTGTATCCGGTGGATGTGAACAGGCGCCAAATAAGGCGACAACGGTGCAAAGCGCTGCCGCCGCGGGCCATGCGATATATCGTTTGGAGTTCACCTGGTAGCCGACTTACAGTTTCCCGACCAGATCCAGACTCGGCCGCAGCGTGCGTTCGCCAGGCTTCCACCCCGCCGGACACACCTCGACTCCGCCGTTCTCATGCACGAAAGCTGCGGCTTGAAGCTTCCGGAGAAGCTCTTGCATGCTGCGCCCGATAGTGTTGGTGTGCACTTCGTACGCGCACAGCTTTCCGTCGGGATCAAAAATAAAGCTGCCGCGCAGGGCGACCCCTTCGCGGTAGAGATATATGCCGAGCTTTTGTGACAAGATCCCGCCGGAATCGGCCAGCAGCGGAAACTGCAGCTTTTTAATCGCTGGTGACGTATCGTGCCAGGCTTTATGGACATAAACCGAATCGGTGCTGACGCCGATCACTTCCGCGCCCTGCTTCTGGAAGTCCGTGTATAACGCGCCAAGTTCTTCCAGCTCGGTAGGGCAGATGAAGGTGAAGTCGCCGGGATAGAATACTAACACGAGCCAACGCCCCCGGTAGCTTGTGAGTGTAATGGGACGAATCTCCTGTTCATGAAACGCCTGAAACGTCCCGTCGGGTATCGCTTGTCCGATTGCTGCCATGCCTGCCTCCAAGTTATCCAAATAATCTCGAGCGTACTGCTCAGCTCCAATTGCGGACTCGTGAGTGGCTCCGATCGGTGTGATGACCCAACAGTGCTGTCACTTGCTGAATCGCGTCGCGTTCTGCTGCGTCTCGACTGTCGAAAGCATCTGTCACGAGCGACTGCTCGTCTCCATTTTCCCCGATCCCACATCGGACCGTTGCGCTCACAAACCAACGCGGGCCGGCGGCCTGACCAAACGCCAAGCGGACATGGCAGCCCCCAATCATGATCTCTTTGGCGTCGCCGGGCGAGCGGGTCGTTCCCTCATCGGTCATTGTTTCTTCGGCGGCTGGTCTTGATCCTGGTGCTCCGGCGGTTCAATGGGCTGAGGGGAGGCCGCCTCCGGATTGATCGCCATCTTGGGATCGACCACGGGAGGATTTACGACGGAATCAGGATGTGGAATGGTGTCCGGCTGTTTGACCATCCCTGGGTCGCGCGGGCTCGGCGCGACCTCCGGCTGCGGTTGATCAGCCTGGGGCTGTCCCGGCTCCTGTGCAGGCGGTTCTGGAGCCGGAAGAATGTCTGCTGCGAAGGACGTCGAGACAGTGAGAGCCCCCAGCAGCAAGAGCCCTGCGCAGATGCGATCCATGTCTCACGCTAGCGCCGGCTGCAGCGGTTTGCCTACTGGGTGATTCCCCTGCTTCTTTCTGTTGCATGACGCTCTGTGACGATGCTTGAAGTCGGCTCGCTAATCGAGCCAGTCTTTTTCCTTCAACTTTCGAGGAAGATACTTTTTGGTGAGGTATTGAAAATCCTTGTTGGCCAGCGCGTCAAGTTCGTACTTGAGCCCGCTCGTGAGCATGCGTTTGATTTCGGCTTGCCAAGCCGGTTTCTGAAACCACTGGTAATTCATCAGCTCCTTTGCCCGTCCGATGTCTTTCTCGTTCAATTTGATGCCCACGTTCCGGGGCAGTTCATAGCGCTCGGGATCAGCGCTCGACAAACCGATGAATTT
>DATIGH010000058.1:0-5816 GCA_035454845.1 Nitrospira sp. | reverse complement strand
TTTGGTGGGCCGTGTAGGGGTCGAACCTACGGCCCGCTGATTAAGAGTCAGCTGCTCTACCAACTGAGCTAACGGCCCACCGGGTATGTTCGAGAGGTGGCTGGCGGTTTCTGGCTTCCTGTTCGTGCTGTTGGTGCGCCTGACAGGATTTGAACCTGTGGCCCTCAGCTCCGGAGGCTGATGCTCTATCCAGCTGAGCTACAGGCGCTCCTGGCAGCAAGGAACGTCACATTATCACAGCGTTTTGCGGTCTGTCCACACATGAGAAGACGAACTAGGTCGTTGGGCGGTCTTTCGATCCCTTTCGCAGCTCGAACAGATGAACGGCCCCGCGCACCTTTTCCAAGACCACCTCATTAGTGGCGGGTTTCCGGAGCCAGTCTCCCACGCCCTGCTGTCCGACGGCGTCAAGAAACTGTGCAGGAGCAGCCCCGCTCAACACAATGATCGGAATCATCGGATGCTGTTTGTGCAAATGTGCGATGACGGTCGCGCCATTCATTTGGGGCATTTCCAAGTCACAAAGGATTGCAGCGACCGTGGTGGCCTGATCATGCTTGGTCATAAGTTCAATCGCTGCCTGTCCGCTTTCAGCCAACAGAGGATGGTACCCCGCTCTCTTGAGTACCAGCTGCAGCGCATTCCTGACATCCGCATCGTCGTCGATAATCAGAATCGAGTGGTGCCCCATGTGTCCTTTCTGTGTCAGTCGAGGCGTGCGCAGTCTCGATGGCTCTGGTGGGGCTCGTGTAAGACCCTTCAAAGATGCTGTGAGGTTGACACGAAGCCATAAGGGAGCAGCAATTCCTCACCTCCCACGGACACCTCCGGGAGTGCGGCCAATTCAACCGATTCAAGATTCGCCAAAAGTTGTTCCTCTGCCTCGAGAGCAGCCGACAGGCGCGTGATAGGCACAAACGTTTGCACCTCGCAGGCGCCGTGTACCATCGCCCCATGCCGCGTTGGAATGCCCATCGATCGGCAGGTGAGAGGACGATAGGGATAGAGCCAGCACAGGCCGTTGTCGCCCAAGGCCGGACAGGGAGTGTCGTGAAACGTACGAACAGCCTCGTCGACGTCAGCATCTGACCAGGCATCGAGAGAGGGTGAAGAGCCGAGCCGCGGAAAAACAGCTTCAAGCGCGGTCACCTGTTGAGCCGCACGTGTGACGATATGCTTCCGCTGAGCTGTAGGGAGCGCAGCAAGGCCTTCTTGGAGAAGGCGTACATCGAGACGAGTGATGGGAAAGAGTCCGATGCAGCAATGAGAACAGCCGGAGTGACAGGGGACCTGACTTAGGAGCGCAGCACTGGCCCGTCGAAACCAATCGTCAGTTTTACTGGCGAGCGTTGTCACGCGCGAAGGTGGTGGGGGCCGCATGCCCCTTATTCCTCCGGTTCGTTGGCGGACATGTCGACGATCAGGGTGCCTTTGGGAGAATAAAACCCCTGACCATCAACGTGAACGATTCCGTTGCAATTCTCTTGATAGAATTCCAGGATCCAACCATTGAAATCATAGCCATCGTCAGTGATGTCGGTCGGATCGATGCGGGTAACGAGGACGAATCGTGTTTTTTTGAGCGTGTCGGCTACCAGCGACGCTTCGAGATCATCGTAGGAGACCAACGCCTGGAGGAACTGGTCTCGTTCCTGTTCAAACGCCTCTTGATACGTGCCCCGGTCGCGAAAACAGAACACCTGGACGGGTTTTCTGGCGCGGTCATACTGCAGGGTCACATGCACCCAGGCCCAATCGTCCAGCGAGTCATCTTTCATCTCCGACGGCAGGATCGGCAGTTGGCCACGGGACTTCAAGAAGTCGATCATGAGCCGAAGTGGAGAAGGATTTTCCTTCTGGCAGAAGACGCGAGAATAGATAAATTTTTCCGCAGGAGTTTCGGTGGGTTGCGCCGTCGCCGGAAGAATTGGAAGTTGCTTACCCATAAAATCCTCAATACCTCATGGGCTTTAGCCCTTATCGATCGCCCACAATGATCCAGTACTCTACGCCGCTTGGTCTCGAAACTGCAAGGCCTCGTCGGAGACGAATCTCTACGTCTGGAGCGTGTTTTTCGGTTGACAGGCCATGAACGCTTGGATAGACTCCCGCAGGTTTTTAGCAAAAAGAAGTTCACCACGGTCTCTTTGACGAGTCACTTCATCTCCCGAAGTCTCCACTGAGAGGCGCAGTTCGCAATTCACCTATTTTGTTTCAAGGAGGGTTTCTCGCATGGCTAAATCAATGACGAAGTCGCAGATCGCCGATCACGTGGCCCAAAAGGCAGGGCTAACGAAGAAAGCGGCGGTGCAATTGTTGGATGATTTTGCCGCCCTGGCGTATCGGGAAGCGAAGAATGTCTTCGTGGTTCCCGGGATTGGCAAACTCGTGTTGGCGAATCGGAAAGCTCGCATGGGCCGCAACCCGCAAACAGGCGAGGCGATCAAGATTCCGGCTAAGCGCGTCGTCAAATTCCGTGTCTCCAAGGCCGCCAAAGACGCCATCCTCGGAAATAAGAAGTAATCAGGCACTAATCAGGCCTTCGCGCGAAGCTCATTACAGCTTTCCGCCACGTGCGCTGAAAAAAGGGCTGGCTCCCCTCAAGGGCGCCGGCCCTTTCTCATTTCGCTCGGAAACGGCGCGTTGCGGAAATCGGAGCGCCCTGTTGCTGCTTATAAGTGGGTTGGTCCGAGGCCGCTTCCGCCAAATCCATCATGACCGACCAGACGGATGGCATCGCCGTCATGGACCAGTGAATCATCGCTGGCGATCTTCTTGTTGATCGTGACCAGCACCTTCTTCTCACGAATCAATCCCAGCAAATGACGGAGTTGCACTCCCTGACGCTGGATCACCTGACGGACGGTCATGGGCGAGGGCACTTCGCAGGCGAGATCGCGCTCACCGTCGACTGTTTGGAGTTGCCCCATGAGGGAAATCGTTACCATATGTTGATACAACCTCTTGTCAATCCCGTTGACTCCAGCGGGCAGGCATAACCATAATGCCTCGCATGCCGCAATTGGATGTCCGTAATCCCGGAATGCCGGATTTGCAGTTCGTACTCTTCGTGTCGGCTCTCTGCACGTCGAACCTCGAGAATATCAACGTGCCTCAGTCGCTCCGTACGAACATCTTCGATCGTTGTTGGGCCCTGGTCAACACGGATCCACCGCCTGCGGATCCCAAAGAACGGGTGCTCGACCTGCGTCACGGCACCGATCTAACGCTCGAAGCCTGCCTCTCGACCATCCGGTCCCTCTTGGCCGAGGCCGGCATCACGCAGCTGATCTGGGATCATCCGGTCAGCAGTCCAACGCGCGAGAGTTCCCCCGCTGCGCAACCGTTGGTCGATCGACTGAGGCAATTGTACCCCGACCGTCCGGAAATCGTCGATCCCCCGCCAACGCCCTCGGACGGTCGTTCGACGGGTTGATCCCGCCGAGAGGACGTGGCACGTGAAGGTCACTGCGCTCGACATCCCCGGCGCTCTCTTGATCGAACCCGCTGTCTTTCGCGATCACAGGGGACTCTTTTGTGAGACCTATCATGCCCAGCGCTATGCCGAAGCAGGGCTCATTGATGGGTTCGTTCAGGACAACTTTTCCCGGTCCGTTCGCGGGACGCTGCGTGGGCTTCATTACCAGGAACCGCATCCTCAAGGAAAGCTCGTCATGGTCTTAGAAGGGGCGGTGTTTGATGTGATTGTCGACATCCGAAAGGGATCTCCCATGTTCGGGAAATGGCAGGGATTCGATCTATCCTCGGAGAACTATCGACAGCTTTACGCCCCGCCGGGCTGCGCGCACGGCTTCTGCGTGACCAGCGAATGGGCGGTGGTGCTGTACAAGTGCACGGACTTCTATTCGCCGAAGGCTGAACGGGGCATTATTTGGAACGACCCGGCTCTGGCCATCTCGTGGCCGATCACGACGCCCCTCTTGTCGGCGAAAGACCAGGCGTACGGTACCCTAGCGGCGGAGGCCCAATTGCCCGTGTATGGGCCTATCGACCGGTTGATCCCGTAAGGAATCCTGGGCTATCTTATACCCGCGAAAAAACTGGGCGAGCTGAACAGGAGGTTTCTGATGAGCAAGAGTTTGAAGGGAACCAAGAGTCACGAAAATCTGAAGGGGGCCTTCGCCGGAGAATCGCAGGCCAACCGTCGCTATCTTTATTTTGCGAGGCGAGCCGATATCGAAGGCTATCCCGACGTCGGTGGTTTGTTTCGAGACACATCCGAAGCGGAAACCGGCCATGCCTTCGGGCATCTCGACTTTCTCAAAGAGGTTGGGGATCCTGCGACCGGCGTGCCCATCGGCAATACGGAAGCCAATCTGAAGTCCGCTATCGAGGGCGAAACCTACGAATACACGCAGATGTATCCGGGCATGGCTAAGACGGCGCGCGAAGAGGGTTTTGCCGAACTGGCGGAATGGTTCGAGACCTTGGCCAAGGCCGAACGCTCGCATGCGAACCGCTTCCAAAAGGGGCTCGACAGTCTGAAGAGCTGAGCGTCGAGCAGACGCGCGGGCGAAGGGTGGACTGGATCGGACATTCAGCCCACCCTTTGTGTTTCAGGAGACGCCACCAGGAGACGGCATGAGAGGTCTCTCCCTCATTCAACCGGTCGACCCGGCGCAGTTGGACAAAGAAACCCTGCGCATCTATGAGATCTGCGACGGCTGCCGACGCTGCTTCAATCTTTGTCCCTCCTTCAACACATTGCTCAACGGCATCGACAGGTATGAAGGAGACGTGGGAAAGCTGACGTCTGATGAGCATCGCCGGATCGTCGACGAATGCTACTACTGCAAGCTCTGTTTCAATCATTGTCCCTATACGCCGCCCCATCAGTTCGACATTGACTTTCCGCACCTGATGATTCTGCGGAAACAGCGGCTGGCCGCGGAGCACGGCGCCCGATGGCGAGACCGCTGGCTCGTCAGCACCGATATGATCGGCAGGATCGCCAGCCTCGCCGCGCGACCGTTGAACTGGCTCATGAAACAATCGATCATCAGGCGCCTGGGTGAAGCGGTCATAGGCATACATCGTGATCGCCACATTCTTCCGTTCTCCGGAGAAGCGTTTCCGCACTGGTTTGCCAGGCGTCCAAGGCCGGGCCGGACATCGACACCTCTAAAGAGAGTCGCCTTGTTCTCAAGCTGTCTGGTGAATTACCAGGCCACGGACATCGGCAAAGCCGCCGTGCAGGTGCTGGAAAGGAACGGGTTAGAGGTGATCCTCCCTGAACAGCGCTGTTGCGGGATGCCCTCATTCGATATCGGAGATCTCGACGGCATTCGGCAGGCGATCAGTGCCAACGTGGCCTCGCTTCATCCCTGGGTGACCCAGGGGTATGATGTGGTTGTGCCCACTGCGAGCTGCAGCCTGATGTTGAAACGAGAATACCCCGACCTTCGTCCAGACGGAGCGACGAAAGAGGTGGCGCGCAACACCTACGACATCTGCGAGTATCTCATGAAATTGAAGAAGGACGGTCAGCTGAGCATGGACTTCGTCAAGAATCCGGGGCGCGTTGCGTATCACATCCCGTGTCATCTCCGCGACCAAAATATCGGATTCAAATCCAAAGAGCTGATGGAATGTGCGGGCGCCCTGGTGGAGATGATTGAAAAATGCTCGGGCCACGACGGAGCATGGTCGGCCAAGAAGGAGTTTTTTGGCCTGTCCATGCAGATCGCCGAGAAAGCCGTGCGCGCCATCCGGCAGCAGCCGGCCGATCTGATCGCGTCGGATTGTCCGTTGGCCGGGTTGCAGCTCGATCAAGCCGGTGCATCGGCGCATGCCGG
>DATIGH010000057.1:0-2177 GCA_035454845.1 Nitrospira sp. | reverse complement strand
CACGGATCGGGTACACTGCTGGGTCATGCCGCCATCGTTACTGCTCAGTTGCGAGTCGATCAGTAAGAGTTTCGGGGTGAAACCGCTCTTCCGGGATCTCTCTCTGAACATCAGTGAAGGTGATCATGTCGGGTTGATCGGACCCAACGGGTCAGGAAAGTCAACACTGCTCAAGATTTTGGCTGGTGCTGAAGAGCCCGACAGCGGGACCAGATCGGTCCGGCGGCATACGCGGGTTGCGTATGTGCCACAGGAGCCCGTGTTGGCAGAGGAGCAAACGGTCGAAGCCCTGTTGGCGCAGGTCCTCCTCGATGAAGGGCTCGATCCCCATGAGGAAGGTGGGCGAATTGCGAAGGCCCTCAGCCTCGGAAACTTCATTCGCGGCGATCAACCGGTCGCGACGCTCTCGGGCGGGTGGAAGAAACGGCTGGCGATTGCCAGGGCGCTGATGCTCGAACCCGACCTGATCTTGCTCGACGAGCCGACGAATCATTTGGACGTCGAGGGGATTCTTTGGCTGGAAGCGCTCCTGAAATCCGAACCGCATGCCTTTCTCGTCATCAGCCATGATCGTCGATTCCTGGAGTCCGTCGCGACGCGCGTCTGGGAATTGAACCGCAGCTATCCCGATGGCATGTTTCAGGTCACGGGCCGCTACAGCGACTTTCTCGAGCAGCGGGACGCTGCGCTGCAAGCGCAGGCGGAGTACCAGGCATCCCTCGCGAACCGCGTGCGGCGCGAAGTGGAATGGCTGCGCCGGGGACCCAAGGCGCGAACCACGAAAGCCAAGGCGCGGATCGATGCCGCCGGCCGGATGATCGAGAAGTTGGACGAGATTGAATCCAGGCAGTCGTCGGCATCGGCCGGTATCGACTTCACCGCCTCCGGACGGAGATCGAAGCAACTGCTGGTGACAACGGGCCTGGCCAAATCGATCGGCGGACGGCCGCTTATCCGACACCTCGATCTGCACATCGGTCCAGGGGATCGAATCGGCCTCTTGGGGCCGAACGGGAGTGGAAAGTCGACGCTCCTCAAAGTGCTGGCCGGCGCACTGAAGCCGGACGCGGGGACAATCACGCGGGCCGACCGGCTGCGGGTCGTCGCATTCGAACAACATCGGGAGTCGCTCGATCAACAGACGACGTTGCGGCGAGCGCTGGCGCCGTCGGGCGGCGACACGGTCATATACGAGGAAAGGGCTGTCCATCTGATGTCCTGGTCCAAGCGTTTTCTCTTTCGCCCCGAACAGCTCGATTTGCCGGTCTCGCGCCTGTCAGGTGGAGAGCAGGCGCGGCTGCTCATCGCACAGCTGATGCTGCAACCAGCCGATCTGCTGATTCTCGACGAGCCCACCAACGATCTCGATATTCCGACGCTGGAGGTCCTGGAAGACAGTCTGATGGAATTCACCGGGGCGTTGATCTTCGTCACCCACGACCGATGGCTGCTCGACCGTGTGTCGACAAAACTGCTGGCGCTGGACGGCGCCGGCCATGCCGAGTGGTTTGCCGATTATGCGCAATGGGAGGCCGAGCAATCTCGGAAGGGCGAGAATGAGCAGGGTGAACAGCCGACGAGGGCAAACGGCGACGGGGCGCCGTCTCAGAAAAAGAAAGGCCTGTCGTACAAAGAGCGGCAGGAATGGGAAGCGATCGAAGGAAAGATTCTCAAAGCTGAGGAGAGGGTCATCGCTTGCCAGACGGCAGCGGACGATCCGGCTATTGCGTCCGCTGCGGAGGTGCTTCAAGAACGATTCGCCGAGCTCCATGCGGCGCAGGCCGAGGTCGACCGGCTCTATACTCGCTGGTCAGAGCTCGAAGAGAAACGTGCGGAAACGGTGAACAGCACACAATCGTCATGACGACGGAGGCTCGTGTTGGTTGTCGGTCTTCTACAGGGGCGGAGTCTTTTCGCATGAGCCCTTAGGTCGTCCTCGTGGACCTGGAAAGGGTCTATCGCGGTGTGAGGTGCGATGAGCGGTGAACGAGCGTGAGGGCGATGTATGGAGGTGGGTGGAGCCCGCCCGCCACGCGCCGCGAAATGGTTCCTGCCACCGATAGCTCATTGGTATATGCTTCAACGAGATACGCTTCACGGACGACGCTTCACGAAATGGCCCCGCCACGCGCCGCGAAATGGGTATCCCACTTTGCAAGCGAAGAGACTGGGGCTAT
>DATIGH010000056.1:0-4034 GCA_035454845.1 Nitrospira sp. | reverse complement strand
CCGAGCGCTTGAGTGAGTGCCGCAGCCATTTGAGCGCCGGTGAGATGCTCGCCCGCCACGCCGACGGTCTTCCCGATAAATTCGCTGCCTCTCTTGAAGAGTCCCAGGGCGCACTTTCCGATATCCTCCACGGCGATACCGGGGAGCTTTTTGTCTGCCATCGGCATCGTGATCGCGAGCTTGCCGTCTGGGCCCTTCTTTGGACCGGCTCCGAAATAAATCAGGTTTTCCCAATAGAACGACGTGTGAAACAACGTCGTCGGCACCCCAAGGGATGTGAACTCGGCATTGGCCTCACCCTTCGCGTCGAAGTGCGGCACTTTGTATTTCTCCATTAACGTTGGCATGCGGTTGTCTCCGAGGGGAACCCACCGTCTCGTGTCTTCCAGTGTGGACCAGATGACGTGTTGCAGTCCGGCGTGCTTCGCCGCCCGGGCTTGTGCCCTTGCTTGCGCCAATTCACGCTCGGGAGAGAAATGTTCCCAGTAATTGGTGAGGCAGAAGGCGCCATAGGCGCCGTCGAAGGCCCGTTTCAGGCTTTCGATGTCGTCCAAATCGGCCGCCACCACGGTCGCTCCTAACGTCGCTAGCGCTTGTGCTTTATCTGATGTGACGTTTCGCGTTAGAGCCCGAATAGCAAAGGTGCCATCCCGTGCTAACGCACGAACCAAGCCGCCGCCTTGTGCTCCGGTTGCCCCGACCACCGCGATGAGTTTCTTGTCCGCCATCTCAGACCTCCGAATTCGTGGTTGTGTTCTTCTCTATGTCCGCGTCATCAGTTCGAGAATGTGTCCATTGGGGTCGTCAAAATAGACGCCCCTTCCGCCATTCCAGTCATTGAGCGTCTCCTCCCGGTTCCAAGGATCGCAGCCAAATGGAAGCCCTGCGTCCTGCACCCGCTTTAAGATCGCATCGAACTCTTCGTCGCTCACATGAAACGCGTAGTGATGAAAATCAAAGTTTTTGGCAGTGTCGAAATCAAATGTCAGCGTCTCGTTGATGCGCACCGGTGCAAAGTGGCCATTCGACCCTTCATACGTCAATCCGAACACCTGTGCGAAAAACCGTGCACAGGCTCCCTTGTCGTGCGCCGGAACGACTGTGTGATTTAAGATGATCGCCATTGCATTTTCCTCCGATGGGAGAGTGAGATGGGCAAATCCTGTTCCATCAAGCGCTCGACAGGCAACATCAGCGATGTGGCTGAAACTTGAAGCCTTTTACGATCTCGACCGTGGATAGCTGGGAGAGTGAACGGGGTCCTGACGAAGGAGACGTGCCGATCTAACGGCGCGCCGCCGAAAGATCGGCGTTCCTGCAAACGGAGGAGTACTTCACTTGACGAGCCATACGCGGTACGTCTTAGTGGAGGCAGGCTTGGGAATTTGGAGGATGCCAACCGCGCCGGGGCTCATGACGTCCTCACCCGTGGCGGTTCGCCAGGCTTCAAAGCGCTGGCTGTATAAAAGCAAACCCTGCGCGTCGTAAAAGTCCACCATGATATAGGCGGCATCCCGAAGTCCTCCCGGGTAATTCGTGGTGACCCAGTCCAATCGTTTGAGCGCCTGATATTGAATCGACAGCATGCCGGGTCTGTCTTCTTTCACGCTGAGCAATCGAATCACGCGGTTCTGATCTAAACCGTCTGCCGGCGACGATCCGCCGGCCAATTGTGTCCGAATCGCCCGGGCACTTTCCTCCGCCGGCAAGTAGGCTCTCACCCGGCAAAACACGATCCGTCCTTGTTCATTCTGCTCGACAATCTGCGGATCCTGCACGTGACTGGCGGCAAGGGTTGATGCCACCTCCCGCAGCAGCGCGGAGTCCACGATCGCAGCTGTCTGTTCGCGATACACGGGAGAATTGACGACGGCCTGGTGCAATGCTTCACGACAGGCGAGATCTTTGGCTTCGGTAACTTGCTCGGCGGCGTGGACTTTATAGCGGTAATCGCCGGTGATTTCGAGACGGCCATTCGGTTCCGCCGCCTGAACGGTGACTGCAAGGCAGCCGATGGCCGCAAGCAAGACGTGAAGGCCCGTGATCCGATCAAGCGACATATTGCCTCCGCACCCAAAGGTCCGCGGTTATGCTACCACGCGACCTCGTGTGCTTCCACTCGCTGGAATGAGGAATATCGCCGAGAAGACGAGCGATTCCCAAGGCGCGCACGTGGGAGAGGCGATGTTTGAAACCGGGAAAAGTGCTTTACGTATTTTGTAAAATTGTCCCACAACAACAATGAGATACGCTTGACTTGCGCATCATCTTCACGCAGACTCACGCCTTATGGATGACACCGAACAAACGTTGCTCGCCGCCCTGGCAGAACGGGTAGGCATCGCAGCGGAATACCACGACATCAGCGGCACCCGGCACATCACGGCAGACCGTACCAAACGCGATATTCTTCGTGCGATGGGGTTTCAAGTGGACTCCATCGCGGCCTTGGCCCTGACGATCCGCGAATGGGATGAAGCACCGTGGCGTCGCCCTTGCGACCCCGTCCGCATCGTGCACGAGGAGGAGGTCGGGGCGCCGGTGGCCTGTTGTTTCGCGTTGGAAGACGGAAAAGAGCGGTCGGTCGTCGTCAAATGGCAGTTGAACGATGAAACAGGAGCCCTTTTGCAAGAGGGCCAGGCCGGTCCTGGACTGATTGCAACAGAAGTCAAGTTTGTCGAGGGCACAAGGCGGGTCCGGGTCGAGTTGCCTGCGCCGAAGAACCTTCCGCTCGGCTACTACGACTTTATCATTCGCGCGGAGGGACTCGTTGGAGGATCGACGGGAACGCTTCGGCTGATCGTTGCTCCGCGGCAATGTTATGTGCCTCCACCGCTCGAGGACGGGCGCCGTTATTGGGGGCTGGCCCTGCAATTGTATTCGCTGGCTTCGGGTCGTAACTGGGGCTGCGGCGATTTCACCGATCTGAACCAGGTCGTCGAATGGGTGGGCAAGCGTCTGGGCGGAGGGCTGGTTGGATTGAGTCCCCTCCATGCGATTCGTAACAGCGCGCCGCATCACACCAGCCCCTATATGCCGTATAACCGGCTCGCGATCAATGAATTGTACATCGATCTCGAACGTTTGCCCGAATTCTTCGCCTCCGAGGAGGCGCAGACGCAATATCGCTCGCCGGAGTTTCAAGCCAAGCTCCAGGCCATGCGCGAAAACCGGCGGGTGGATTACGATGCGATTGCCCACGCCAAGCGGACAATGCTCGATCTCGCCTACCGCCAATTTCTGAAGGAAGCGTACTCCGGTGCCGAGCCGAATCTCGAGCCGAAGACCGCCAGGGCGAAGCTGCTCGAGCGATTTATCCAATCTGAAGGCGAGGCCTTGGAGCTCTATGCCACGTTCCAGACATTGGAAGAAGAGCGGCGCATGATCCAATCGAAGACGGCCACCTGGCAACAGTGGCCGAAACAGTTCGTGTCGCCGGGTTCTGCCGTACGGGAATACGGCAGGCGTCATCGAAAGCGGATTCGCTTTTTTCAGTACATCCAGTGGATCGCCTCGGAGCAGCTCAACGAAGTCCAGCGCACGGCCGAAGCCGCCGGGATGCCTATTGGGCTCTACAACGATTTGGCGCTGGGGGCGGAGCGTACCGGGGCGGAGGCCTGGATGTATCAATCCGTACTAGCGCTGGACGCCGATTGCGGAGCGCCCCCCGACGCATTCGCGCCTCAAGGGCAAAATTGGGGACTACCGCCGGTCAATCCTGTAGCGTTGCGGTCGAGCCGTTATGAACTCCTGATTCAACTCTTGCGCAGGAACATGCGCTTTGGCGGTGCGATCCGGTTGGATCATGTCATGGCTTTCAGCCGGCTGTTCTGGATCCCCAAAGGGAAGGCGGCGACGGAAGGCACCTACGTCCATTATCCATTCGAGGATCTCTTATCGATCATCGCACTCGAAAGTGTCCGCTCGAAAACGGTGGTGATTGGTGAAGATCTTGGCACGGTGACGGATTTGGTGAGAGAACAACTGGCGAAGGCACGCGTCCTGTCCTATCGAGTCTTTTATTTCGAGCGCCG
>DATIGH010000055.1:0-3864 GCA_035454845.1 Nitrospira sp. | reverse complement strand
CGAGCATCAATACTAGGGGATAGCGCTTCACTCCTCTAAGCTTCTGAGTGATAACGTAGCTGGCAACCCTGTACATCTGCGAAACAGGTACGGCCATTCTCAAGCTCCCTGATCTAGATAAGATCGATGTTGCGACGAACCACCGGTGGGCTAGTGAGTTGTAATAGCGGGGGATTCTAGCATTCCCTCCATCGGGGCGTCAATTTCCCGGGTTAAAGAAATGCGCTCGTCCTTCACTCTTCACTCATCACTGATCACCCATCACTTCTTGTGGTGTCTATCCGTCGGCTCAAGGAAGAAGGCTTCGCCTGAAGAGCCGACGGCACGCACGAACGATCGAAAAAAGTGGTCAAAGATACTGGAGGATTTATCCCGTCGCCAGGAACAATCGAAAGGGCTCCGGGTCGAGCGAGCTCTGTTTGGAGGCGCCGAGCGGGTTCGAACCGCTGCATCGCAGTTTTGCAGACTGCTCCCTTAGCCACTTGGGTACGGCGCCCCGGAAAAAACGCATTATAGTCCGACGTTGTCGCGGGAGGCTAGAGAGAAAGCAACCTGCTTAGGACTTATTGGAAAGGACGGGGATTTCTTTTCCGCGAGTCGAGGCTGCATCTGAAGTCGGTAACACTTCCCACCCTTCACCGGAGGGGGCTGCAGCCGTTTCACTGTTCACTTCCGCTTCCTTTTCTTTGGCAAGCAGTTCCACTTCCTGAATGAGGGTGTCCATCAGCTCTTCCATCGGCACTTTCCGGACCAGTTTCCCCTTCTTGAACAAAATGCCCTTGCCTTCGCCGCCGGCAATGCCGATATCGGCCTCCTTGCCTTCGCCTATGCCGTTGACGACACAGCCGAGCACGGACACATTTAGTGGTGTCTTGATGTGGCCAAGTTTCTTCTCCAACTCGTTGGCCATTCGCACGACATCGATTTCGACCCGCCCACAGGTCGGACAGGCAATCACATTGATGCCGCGATGGCGCAGCTCGAGCGACTTGAGAATCTCGAATCCGACCTTCACCTCTTCGACGGGATCCGCCGCAAGCGAGACGCGCAAGGTGTCGCCGATGCCCTGTGAGAGCAAGTATCCCAGTCCTATCGCGGACTTCACCGCGCCGGTCATCGCCGTGCCGGCTTCGGTGATGCCGATGTGCAACGGATAATTCGATTGATGGGCGAACAGCCAGTACGCATCGATTGCATGATGCACGTCGGAGGCTTTGAGCGAGACTTTCATGTTCGTAAAGCCTACATCCTCCAGCGCATGCACCGCGTTGAGCGCCGACTCGGAGAGGGCTTCGGGCGACGGCCAGCCATATTTGTCCAGCAGCGGCCGCTCCAGCGATCCGCCGTTGACTCCGATCCGCAGCGGAATGCCACGCCCATTTACGGCCTTGATGACCTCTTCGACCTTCCACCAGGCGCCGATGTTACCCGGGTTGATCCGGACACAATCGACGATTTCAGCGGCCTTTAAAGCTAAGCGATGGTCAAAATGAATGTCGGCGATGAGCGGCACCGTCATCGCCGCTTTGATACGGGGAAGGGCCGCGGCGGCTTCCACATCCGGCACGGCCACCCGAATCAATTCACAACCGACGGCTTCGAGCTGTCGAATCTGGTCGATCGTGGCCGCCACATCCCTTGTGTCGGTCGAACACATCGACTGAACGGAGACAGGGGCATCGCCGCCGATCTTCACTTTGCCGACTTGTATCTGCCTGGTCTTTCTTCGCGTGATATGCATACGCTCGATGACCGTTATTCGTTAATCGTGAACCGCAAGCCGTCTTTCTTGCGATTAACTTTTAACGATTCACCTCTTCAATCAGCTCCCCTGCTCGTCACCGTGCGGCAGATGATCGACCGTCGCAGAAATGAACTCCCGCTCTGGCGTCGCGACCGGGCTCTTCATGACCAATTCTCTGACGCCGCGGTAGATGCCATCGGTGGTTAACCCATACCGTTCACGCAAGAGGTCCTGGGGTCCCTGCTCAATATACCAATCGGGCAACCCAAGAATCTTCGTTCTCACACCGGTCACCCCCGCATCGGACAAGGCTTCAAGGACGGCCGAGCCGAATCCGCCCATCCTACAGCCTTCTTCGACCGTGATGACATAGCGAACCCGTTTGGCCACACTCACAATCAGTTCCTCATCTAAGGGCTTCACAAACCGGGCGTTGATGACGGCGGTCGATAGCCCTTCTTGGGTGAGCTGCTCCGCTGCTTTCACCGCCGGCCATACGGAAACGCCAATGGCGATGATGGCCACATCGGTGCCGTCGCGCAACAATTCGGCCTTCCCGACCGGCAGCGCTTTGAGCTCGTGATCCATCGGCACGCCCATGCTGACGCCTCGCGGGTACCGGACCGAGGCCGGGCCCTCGTACTGCAGGGCGGTTTTGAGCATGTGCTGTAATTCGTTTTCATCCTTCGGCGCCATGACGACCATATTGGGCATGTGCCGCAGGTACGCGTAATCGAAGGCACCGTGATGCGTCGTGCCGTCTTCCGCCACGAGACCGCCACGATCGATGCAGAAGGTGACGGGGAGGTTCTGTGTGGCGACGTCATGTACGACCTGATCATAGGCGCGCTGAAGGAATGTCGCGTACATCGCCACGACCGGCCGCATGCCTTGCGCCGCGAGGCCTGCGGCAAACGTGACCGCATGTTGCTCGGCAATGCCCACATCATAGAGACGGTCGGGGAATTCCTTTTCGAAGGCGTTCAGGCCGGTACCCTCGCACATCGCTGCCGTGATGGCTACCACCCGCTTGTCTTCGCGGGCCAAGCGGATCAAGGAATCGATCGCGATCTGGGTGTAGGCAGGCCTGGCCGCTTTCTTCGCCGGAGCGCCGGTTTCGCGTACGAATGGCGGGCAGGCATGAAACCAGACAGGATTCTTCTCGGCGGGCTCGTAGCCGAGCCCTTTCTTGGTGATCACGTGGAGGAGGACGGGCCCTTTCATCTTGAGCACATTTTCGAGTGTCGGCAGCAGATGCTCAAAATTGTGGCCGTTGATCGGACCGGCATAGCGGAAACCCAGTTCTTCGAACAGCAGGCCGGGGAGAATGGCGCCTTTGGCCAACTCTTCGGCGCGCCGGGCAAGCTTCTCGACGTCGAACCCGATATGTGGGATTTTCCTGAGCAACTGGCCGGTTTCTTCTCGCATTTTTGTATAAAATTCGCCGGTGAACGTTCGATTCAAATAAGAAGAAATTGCGCCCACATTTTTGGAGATCGACATCTGGTTGTCGTTGAGAATGACGACGAAATCCTTGCCGAGCCCACCGGCATGGTGGAGGCCCTCGAGCGTCATCCCGGCGGTCATCGCGCCGTCTCCGACCACGCAGACGATCTTGTGCTTTTGACCCTGCTGGTCTCGGGCTTCGACCATGCCGTATGCAGCCGAGACGCCCGTCCCCGCATGCCCGGCATTGAAGGTGTCGTAGATGCTCTCCTCACGCTTGCAGAATCCGCTCAACCCGCCGTACTGCCGAAGGGTATGGAACTGCTCCCGTCGCCCAGTCAGCAGCTTATGGGCATAGGCCTGGTTGCTGGTATCCCAGACGATCTTGTCCTGAGGGGTATCCAACAAATAGTGCAGGGCTACCGTCAGTTCGACCACACCTAGGTTCGAGGCCAGATGACCACCCACACTGGAGACCGCTCCAATGATTTGCTCCCTAAGCTCTTGGCAAAGTTTAGGAAATTGTGCGGGCTTGAGCCGCTTGAGATCGGCCGGGCTGTGGATGGTCTTCAATATCGACATGACGAGACTCCTTTGCGAGAATCATGCGCCCAGTAACCGGGCTGAGTCCAGATAGGTTTGGCGAAGGGTTATGCGGTCTGCTGGCTCGAACA
>DATIGH010000054.1:0-9575 GCA_035454845.1 Nitrospira sp. | reverse complement strand
GAGATGACGCTCTGGTCGATTGTGGCCATGACTGATGAAGCACCGCCAACATACTGAGCCAACCCGCCCCCGGCCACTCCTCCGATCAACGCCGCTAAGACCGGCATCGCCCAAGTTATTCGATGCATCGTATCCTCCTTGCCATGAGCATTCCCTGCCTCGGACACACCTCACAACACGCGAGTGATCGGCAGACCGTCACGCTCACTCGCCCGCCCGCGGTCACCCGGCGTCGATTAAAGGAGTGCTAGACTATGCTGCCGCTTTCATCTGGGCCATCTGCCGGCATGATTCCGCGCATCGACGGCAAATGTCCGCGCATTTCTTCATCATGCTGTCTTGCTGTCCGATCCGCTCGCAGCTCTCGGCGCAAGCCAAACACACTTCGGCACATGCGCCACATGTGAGGACATGCTGAGGAGATCCGCGCAACATGAAATCTGTACTTGTTTGGCAGATATCGGCGCAGTCCAGCAATAAGCGAATGTGCGCCGCCTCGGCGTGTTTGCCGCCCATGTGTAAGCAATGCTGTGCCGTTTCAGTGCAGATGGCGTGGCACTCCTTGCAGTTCTCCAAACACTCCTGCATCTGTGCATTGTGGTCCATATCACCCTCCCTCTGTTGTGATGCGACGTCGCGTTGCGTCGCCGCCGTAAAAGTCGATTGAACGCTTCTGGGAATACCCGTGAGACCGTCCGGTGCGGTAATTCCTGTCGGGATGCCTTCAGCGACGGGCGTGCTCGAATGGATGGGGGCATTCCCGACGGGAACCGGTCTCTCGGCGTGATAGTCTTCGGGGTCGTAGCCGCCCGTCGACTGATCGTTGGGACTCCGCTGTTCTACAGGGTTGGAAACCGCCTTGTTCTGGGAGCGCGTCGTTGACCGACCGCGTCCCGCGTTTCGCTTGACCATCGGGACCTCCATCAGAACAACCTTCACGATAACAAAGTGACCGCTGAAGGACTTCTGGAGGTACCCCTAGCTTCACGGCACGCCCGGCTGCGAACGGAGTGAGGAGTGGGTCAGGGAGATGGCAGCGCTACTTTTGACTGAGCTGGAAGGGGAGAATGAGCGTGGACGTTGTGCCTTGCCCCGGAGCTGAATGGATTTCACATCGTCCACCTAAGGCATGCATGCGCTCGCGTATACTCAGCAGGCCAAATGTAGAGAAATTCGAAGATGCACCCAGGGTGTTTTCAAGTGACGGAACAAACCCCACTCCTTGATCTTGCACGGTGATTCTCAATGTTCCGTCATGCATTGCAACGGCAACGACCGCCTCCTTCGTCTCAGCGTGCTTTGCGACGTTGATCAGCAGCTCGCGAGTCGATTGGAACAGAAGAATCGCTTGGTCTTCCGGAAGCGACAGATCATCGTCCGTGTCGATCCGCAACATGACGTTCAAGTCAAACCGTTTCATCTGTTCGCCGAGCCACCGAATGGCTGCGGGCAGTCCAAACTCATGCAGCACGGGAGGGCTCAGCTCGGCGACGAGCTCACGCGTATAGGTGAGCGACTCATTCAGAAGTTGCTCTGCCTGCTTGATCATTACCAACGTCCGATGGGCCGGTCCATGTTTGGCCTGGCCGATTTTGAGCTTGACCAACACCAGCATCTGAGCGAGATGGTCGTGCAGTTCAGCTGCGAGGCGTTTGCGTTCGCGCTGTTCTGCCAAATTCAGGTCAGTGGCCAACGCTCGCAATTGCTCTTGCGACCGCAAAAGTTCAGCCGTCCGCGTCGTGACTTGGCGTTCTAATTCCTCGGTAAAGTGCTTCGTCCGTTCCTGAGCCTCTTTCCGTTCGGTGATGTCATAATTGACGCCGACCATGCGCAAGGGGTTTCCTTGGCCGTCTCTCAGCAATGTGCCCTTCCCCGTAATCCAGCGAATGGCACCGTCTGGACGGACAATGCGGAACTCTTCCTGGAAGATACCGGTCGTTGGTGCTGCCGCCACGGCGTCTTTAATCCGCTCAACGTCCGACGCATGGATCAACGCATAAAATTGCTCCACCGTGGCTGGCAGCCCGTGGTCGGGAACGCCAAAGAGGGCGCGGTGCTTGGCATCCCATCGGACCTCGCCCGTCCGCAATTCTATATGCCACGCGCCCATGCCTGCCCCATCCATCGCGAGCCGGAGCCGCTCTTCGCTGGCAACCAATTGTTCTCGGCCTCGCTGGGCCTGTTGCGTGCGCTGTTGTAACTGATGGGTGAAATAGGCCAACGCCAGTGCTTCGGCACAGAACAGTGCGACCGGGAAGAGGTCCCCGGACGCAATCTGCAATGACCAGAAGGGAGAAATGAATAGAAACGTCGCTGCCAGTGCAGAGAGTGCGGTCGCGAAAAGGCTTGGGCCGAGGCCGTTATACCAAGCTGATGCCCAGACCGCGATAAAGAAGGTGACGAACGGGATATCCAGAGCCACGTAGGGCGCTACCGCAGCTCTGATCAATGCAGCGAAAGCCACGAACGCTGCACTGCTGCCGTATCGAAGGAAAGGACTTCGAGTGGACATGACGTACACCCGGAGATGAAAAAATATTCATTCGCCGTAGAAACTTCCCCACTAGAGCAGAACTACAAGATAGATGACAAGAGAAAATGCGAAGTTTCCCTTGACTCTATCTTCCATCCAGATAAGATGCGGTCCAAAATGACTGGGGTCTTGCACAGACACATCTCCGCTTCTTGCTGGTGCGGTATTCTCGTCCTGTGTCTCGCCATCTTCCTTCAGTTCCTGGGTGTACCTGGAACGATGTTCAATGTGATCGATTCCCAGGATGACTTTCAAGCTTCGGTCATGCTGGGTTTTACGATTGCATCAGGCACTGCCTCGTTGCTGACCTGGCTCACGTCCGGTTCGGCATCCACTGAGAGCCCTTCCATTCACCTCTTTCTCCGGTCATACACGTTCTTCCATCCGCCCCTCTGCGCCTAGCTCGTCTCTTTTGCTCACTGCCTCGTCGAGCTTTGAGCCAAAGAGTTGTCCAACTCGTCACTTGGAAATCCGGAAATTGTGGGCGAACGGAGGGAGAAGAGTAATGTTAGGCTCGCGATCCAATGAGCACAATGCTGTCTCTAACGAAGTCGAAGAAAGCCGACGAGGCATAGAGCAAGCACAAAGGAGGGATTGGGCGGACGTGTTTTTGCTTGTTGCGGTGATCCTTGTAGGTCTTGAACTAGTCTATTGTGCGCGCGGAGGACAGTCCTCGTCTTACCAATCTCTGGACTGACTAGCCGTACGGCGGCTCTTAGTCACAACATCTTGGGTCATTCGCTCTTGACTCCCTATGCCTAATAAGGAGGCAATGTGCTCAACAAAGGCCCCTATCAGGCGTTCTCAGCTTCTGCCATGAGGGTTTTCACAAGCTTATCCACAGAAGATGGGGACTATCTCGAGGCAGGGATACGCCAATTATTTTATTCGCCGTGGGCGATCACGCACTCGTTTCCTACGCCTTGGATCGTGTTGACTCGATACTCGGTGCTCCGCACTCGGGTTATGGCGCCCAGGCGCATCGCCTCAATGCCGGTCTCATCAACCGCGCTACCGAGCCCGAACACGTGAACTCGACAGTCACGACCTTCTTTCATATCCGGAACGGCAGCATTGTTGTATACCACCCATGTGTAAGACTCGCAGCCCGCGACGAATAGCGACAACATCGCGATCGACAGGATTCGTCCGTTCATGGTGACCCTTTCATGTCGCCTCTAGGTGGAAACGCGGCTGCGACGAGCGATGCCAGCGTACGCCGACAGAGGCTTGCACTCGAACGCCGCTGGTCTCTTTGCTTGCTGTTGTCTGCAGGACTCGTGTAGGGTACATTATGGAACTGCTTTTTCCTTATCATCAATGCAGAACGGAGGAACGGCTTATGAGATCTCCGATCGCCAATATAGTGGGCATGATGGCATTCATGGCTCTCCTCACTGCGGGCTGTGCCAGTGACGAGATGAAGCCTTCATCCGGCTCATCCATGAGTTCGTCTAGTCCATCCAACGAGATGAAGTCTACATCCGGCCCATCGATGAGTTCAACGAATTCATCCATGAGTTCTGGATCCGCGGCTCCCACAGTCAGTGCTGCGAGTAGCAAGAACATCGATCGAATCGCGTCTGGCTCCGCCGAGGATTCCTTGGAGGCCTGCCTCTCGCGGATCCCGAAGGATGCCAGCAGCGGCCAACGGATGTTGGCCGAGCAAAGCTGCCATCGCGACCACGACAAGCGCTGATTGACACGGACGCTCAAGCGCGGTCCCCAGCAGGAGAACGACTCACAAAGATCGTCATCAGGCGGCTGTCCTTGCCAGGACAGCCGCACATGCCGGGCTTAGGCCTCCTCATCAAGCAGGGCAATCACTCCCTCATCGGCACGGAGCTCGATGTCTGGGGCGCACCGGTCGCCTTCACGGTCAAGCTTCGTAGAAAGCATGATCGTCGACGGCGACAACCCAGGGCACGATGCCTGGATGGCTGAGCTCGACAGGTTCAGTGCCACGATAAAACGTTTCCTTCCTGCCTGGCGCACATAGGCCAAGACCTCATTGCTCGCGCATAGCAACCGGTAGGCACCGACCTGGAGCGCTGGTTCCGCACGTCGGAGCGAGATCAGACGCCGGTAAAGTGTCAGTACGGACCGTGGATCCGCTTGCTCCACCGCTACGTTGAGGGTTCGGTAATCAGACGTCACTGGCAGCCACGGCTCACGGCGCGAAAAGCCGGCGTAGGGAGAGGCATCCCACTGCATCGGCGTGCGCGCCGGGTCGCGTCCGAGCCCGAGCCCCGGCTCGCGTCTTTCCCACGGATCCTGTGCGCATTCCGGTGGAACCGGCACGCCAGCCAGGCCGAGCTCATCTCCATAATACAGCGTCGGTGTGCCTCGCAGCGTGAGCAGCAGCATGGCCGCCACTCTGGCTTGCTGTTCGCCGATGCGGGCCGCGATACGCGGCTTGTCGTGATTGCCCAACACCCAGTTAGGCCAGCCATGGGGCGGCAGCGCCCCTTCGTAGGCATTGATCGCCGCGCCGATCACTGCGCCGTTCCAGGGCAGAGAAATGAGTTGGAAATTGAAGGGCAGGTGGCAGCCGCTTTCCGCAGTTCCATAGTAGGTGACCAGTCGTTCCACCGGAAGATAAATCTCCCCGATCATCAGCCGGTCATCGTACTGATCCATGACTCCGCGCATTCCGCGGATGATATCGTGGACCTCCGGCCGGTCGGTCGTGTAGGTGGCCAGCAGCTGGCGGTAGGGCCTATCGCCGGGCCGATACTCCGGGTTCGGAGGATTAGGGCGAAACTCGGCGTCTTTGATCATGTGCCAAATGACATCTACCCGGAAGCCATCGACGCCTCGATCGAGCCAAAAACGCATCACCGCATGCATGGCCGCCTGAACCTCTGCATTGCGCCAGTTGAGATCCGGCTGCTCCTCGAGATACGCGTGGTAATAATATTGACCGGTCGCCGGGTCGAAGGCCCATGCGCTGCCGCCGAAATTACTGAGCCAGTTGTTGGGGGGCCCGCCGTCGGGGGCGGGGTCTTTCCAGATGTACCAGTCTCGCTTGGGACTCTGTCGCGACGCACGTGACGAAAGAAACCAAGGGTGCTGATCGGAGGTGTGATTCGGGACTAGGTCTAAAATCACCTTGATCCCGCGCTGGTGCGCCGACGACAGGAGTCGGTCGAAATCCTGTAACGTGCCGAACAAGGGGTCGATCTCGGTATAGTCGGTGATGTCATATCCGAAATCGGCCATGGGAGAAGGGTAGACGGGAGAGATCCAGATCGCGTCGATACCGAGCCAGGCGAGATAGTCCAATTTCGCCAGAATACCCGGCAGATCGCCGACGCCGTCGCCGTTCGTGTCGCAGAAGGAGCGGGGATAGATCTGATAAATAATGCCGCGCTGCCACCAGCGGGCAGCAGCTCTCTCGGGAGCTGGCTCGGTCATCTCGCCTCGACGCGATACCAGACGTATCCATAGGGCTCGAGATCGAACGTTGCGGACCCATGGCCTGCCTGACAGCGGCCATTCCCCCACAGGGGCACATAGCAGGATTCGCCGTCGTGCGGGATGCGGACCGAGCATGATTTATCGGTGAGATTATGCAAGGCGACAAGTGTGGAGTCTTTTACCTCGGTCCGATGGGCGAAAACGCCCGGCTCGTCCGTGTCCAGGATCGAACAAGCGCCCGAGCCCCACTCGGGGCATTGCCGACGCATCCGGATGAGGCGTTTCATCCATCCGAGCAGGGATTCGGGATCGCTCAACTGATCGGCCACATTGATCCTGGTATACCCATAGGGACCTTCCGTGATCACGGGCGCCGCGAGCGCCCCGGTCATGGTGGCGGAAAACCCCGCGTTCGAGTCCTTGGACCACTGCATCGCCGTACGGACGGCGTCCCGCCCGGACAACGACAGATCGTCCCCCATGCCGATCTCGTCCCCGTACATGAACAGCGGAGTGCCGGGTAAGGAGAACAGCAGGCTATGAGCGGTGCGAATGCGCCGTGGATCTTTGAGCATCGGGGCGAGGCGGCGTCGAATGCCGCGGCCAAAAATTCTCATGGTCGGATCCGGCGCGAACGCCTGATAGACGACCTCTTGTTCGCCTTCAGTGAGACGTTCGAGATCCAGTTCATCGAAGTTTCGGAGGAAGTTAACCCATTGGCAGCTTTCCGGAATGGTGGGCAGCAGCCGAAGCGCGCGCTGAATGGGGGCGCTTTGTCCCTGCGCCAGGGCCAAGAAGAGATAGTTGTTCAGCAGAAAATTGTAGAGCATGTGCAACTCGTCGCCGTCTCCGAAGAAATCCTTGAGGCGGTGCGGTTCGACGTCGGATTCGCCCAGCAACACCGCTTCCGGACGCCGGCGAGACGTATAGGCTCGGATTTCCCGAATGACATGGTGCGGATCGTGAGCCAGCGACGCTTCCGCCGCCTTGTGCGGTGCCTCGATCATATGGGAGACCGCATCCACGCGAAATCCCGAGATACCGAAGGACAGCCAGTAGTCGATGACGCGCTCGATCTCGTCGCGCACATCCTGGCACATCACGTTGAGATCGGGCTCGAAATGGTAGAAACGGTGAAAATAATACTGGCCGGCCACTTCGTCATAGGTCCACACGCTGGATTCTTCGCCCGGAAAGATGTTCACCTTATCGGGTTCGGTCGGCGGCGGCGCATCGCTCCATTCGTAATACCGGCGATAGCGCGAGTCGCGATCGCGGCGGGCTGCGCGGAACCAGGGGTGCTCATCGGAGGTGTGATCCATCACGAGATCGATCAAGATGCGGATCCCGCGTTCACCGGCTCGATGCACGAGGCGTAAAAAATCGTCGAACGTCCCCAGTCGCGCGTCGACTTCATAATAGTTCTTGACGTCGTACCCATTGTCCCGATTGGGAGTGGGGAAGAACGGAAGAAGCCACAGGCACGTCACCCCGAGCTCGGTGAGATAGTCCAAACGGTCACACACCCCGGAAAAATCGCCGATGCCGTCTCCATTGGAGTCCTGGAACGTCGCGACATCAATGCCATAGATCACTGCATTCTTGTACCAAGGTTCGGGAACGGCGCCCATAGATCCCTCATGTCCTTTCTGAAACGTAGCTGAGCCTCCAACCGGATGAATGCTGGGAGCATCCCCAGGTTCGGCCCTCCTCTTCGGGAAAGGGGGGGGAATGAGGAGCCGAATGCGTGACGGGCCGGGCACAGCGCTTAGAAGTCGGTAATGGTGAAGGATTTTCCGCATGTAGAGCAGGTGTAGATCGAAACATCGGTATCGACATCATTGATTCCGGATTGCTCCACCTTGACCAGAGTGACGTGGGCACACGCGCGAGGATTGTGGTTGTATTCCGGCTCGCTCTTGCGCCCTTTGTTATTGGTAAACGTGGTCATTCGCACCTGCCTGATACTTGCGACCCTAAGCGATACCAGCTTGGTTGCCAATCAGGAAAACCGCCATAGAGAATTCGCAGGATCGGCATTCCTAGAGGCTTGGCTAGGGGAAGTCCAGAAACCGACCGCTGCACCGGTCCCGAATGTGTGCTAAAAGACTCACTTTTGGAGAGCTCAAATAGAGCCCCGTGCTGAGACGAGAGTGATCTTCAAGGCGCTGCCTACCACACGATGACCATAGGATGGCGGACGATACGGCCCATTCTCTTTTCGATATACCTTCTTTTCATGGCAACGTTTGCCTTGTTTTCTCTTTTTGAATTCTTTCCGAATCTTTTGAAGACGATCAATCTCCAGAGTATCCGCTACTACGCCCAGGCAGCGGAATACGTAGCAGACCCCGCGCTCGTGTTTGTTCCGAGGCACGGCAAGAGGGTCGTGAACGCGATTGAATTCAGAGGGGATGTGTATTCGCCGAGCTTCGGTGTCGAGGTGGCGCCCATCGCCTATAGAGCGTCCTATACCGACGAAGGGTTTCGGACGAATAGCTCGGCGCCGCCCTTCGATGTCGTCGTCATCGGAGACTCGTATGTCGAATTCGGCGAATCAGATGATTCCACACTGAGCGAACTGCTCAAGCAGGAATCTGGTTTCTCGACGTTGAACCTGGGAAGAGCATGGTACGGGCCGCCCCAATATTTCGAGATTTTCAAGCGCTACGGCATCGGGACGAAGGCTCGCTATGCCATTTTGGCCTTCTTCAGCGGTAATGATGCTGAAGATACCAGGCAATACCTGCGATGGCAGCGAAGTGGCAGAGCTGGCGACTATCATTCCTTCGTCGTGGGTCAAAGAAATTTCTTTATCAGATACCTGCATGCATTTCGTGACACCTACAGCACGATCCGTCATTCGATAAAACGTCATTTCTGGGCCAGTAGCGAGGCCACCGGCACAACGTTGGCGGATGGGACAGCCTCAAAAACGCTTCATCCCGACATAGGGATGATTCAGCTCAACGGTCATGGTGTTCCCATGTATTTCACGTATTGGAATCAACATGCTACATCAACGCAACTTCTTGAAGGTGAAGAGTGGAAAAGCATTCGAGCAGTGCTCGGTCAATTCAAAGCCCTGGCGCTGCAAAACGGAATGATTCCTCTGCTTGTGTTCATTCCCACGAAGATTGAAGTGTACGGTTCGCTCTTCGATCAGCAGAGCGGCAGTCGATTTCTGTCGAGGATAGGTGAGCAGCTGCAATTTCAAACGAACAACGTCGAGGCCCTCGAAGCAGTTTCCCGAGTAGAGAGGCTGCCACTGGTGAGCCTCTTGCCCCTCTTCAAAGCATTAGCGCGAGAAGGCACAGTGCTGTACCATCCTTTTGACACGCACTGGAATATGACAGGTCGAAAAGCCGCTGCTGAAGCCATTGCAAAGGCCATCAGCGCAGTCCCAAAAGGCGACTGTGATGCCTCGTGCTAGGACGAGCCGTGATCTAAACGTTCACAGGGGTAAGAAAGGTGAACATCGCGAAGTCGATCGTGCGTATCGGTCTGATGTCGGCGGTGATGTCAGCCTGCAGCAGCGTTGAGCAGGAGCGAAAGATTGAATTCATTTATGCGGCGCTTGGGGCAAGCGACGTCATTGGAGTAGGCGCGTCGCCCCTGACTG
>DATIGH010000053.1:0-10892 GCA_035454845.1 Nitrospira sp. | reverse complement strand
TGCAGGGTCGGGAAACATCCGAGCAAACCTTGCATGTGGCGTTGGCCTTGGCACGCAGACTGGGAAAGGTGCCGGTGGTATCGAAAGACGTTCCGGGTTTTATCGTCAACCGCGTGTTGATGCCCATGATCAACGAAGCCGTGTTTGCATTGGAAGAGGGAGTTGCCTCCGCCGAGGATATCGACTTGGCGATGGCCACCGGGGCCAATCACCCGGTCGGACCGCTCGCCCTGGCGGACCGCATCGGCCTAGACACGGTGCTGGCTATTTGCGAGGTGCTCTACCGGGATCTGGCCGATCCCAAATTCCGGCCGTGCCCCTTACTCCACCGCTACGTGGAAGAGGGGAGGCTGGGCCGGAAAGCGGGACGCGGCTTTTATGTGTATGAAGGCAGCGGTGAGCGGCCTGAGACCATGAGCGCTAAGATGTGAGGAAGGATCGATGCAAGAACGCCGGTCGCGCTTTCACACACTGTCGGGGCTCGAGATCAACCGCGTATACAGCGGCGACGATCTGAAGAATTGGTCGCCCGAGGAGGATCTCGGAGTCCCCGGCTCCTACCCGTACACCCGCGGCGTGTATCCCACCATGTATCGCGGCCGACTCTGGACGATGCGACAGTTTGCCGGGTTCGGTTCAGCCGATGATACCAACGGCCGCTTCAAATATTTGCTCGAGCATGGGCAAACCGGTCTCAGTGTGGCGTTCGATATGCCGACGTTGATGGGAATCGATGCGGATGATCCGCGCGCTCACGGCGAAGTCGGACACTGTGGCGTGGCCGTGTCTTCACTTGATGACATGGAACGTTTGTTTGCCGGCATTCCCCTCGATCAGGTGACCACGTCCATGACGATCAATGGACCGGCGGCCGTTATATTCGCCATGTACCTTGCGGTAGCGCAAAGACGGGGCATCCCGCTCGACCATCTGGGCGGCACGTTACAAAATGACATTCTGAAAGAATACATCGCCCAGAAAGAATGGCTGTTCCCGCCGGAACCATCGCTTCGCCTCATCACCGACACGATCGTCTACTGCGCCACACACGTCCCCAAGTGGCACCCCATGAGCATTAGCGGGTACCACATCCGAGAAGCCGGGTCCACCGCGGTGCAGGAATTGGCTTTTACTCTCTACGACGGACTGACGTACGTGGAAGCGGCGATGAAGGCCGGTCTCCCAGTGGATCGGTTCGCGCCACAGCTGTCCTTCTTCTTCAACGTTCACAATGACTTTTTCGAAGAAGTGGCCAAGTTCAGAGCCGCCCGGCGGCTCTGGGCCCGAGAGATGACCCGTCGGTACCAACCGAACGATCCGCGATCCGCTCAGCTCCGCTGTCACGCACAAACGGCCGGGTGCTCGTTGACGGCGCAACAACCTCTAAACAATGTCGTCCGTACCACGATTCAGGCCTTAGCGGCCGTCTTGGGGGGGACACAATCGCTCCATACCAATTCTATGGACGAAACGCTCGCCTTGCCGACCGAGGACGCTGTGAAGCTCGCCTTGCGCACCCAGCAGATCATTGCACAGGAAAGCGAGGTTGCCAGTGTCGTGGATCCGCTGGGCGGCTCCTACTACGTCGAAACACTCACGAATCGGTTGGAGGAAGCGGCATTGGAGTACTTCCGCAAGCTGGACAGCGTGGGCGGCATGGTGAAGGCGATCGAGCAGGGGTATCCGCAGCAGGAAATCCTCGACGCGTCACAACGCTACCAGCGGGAGGTGGAGCAAGGGGAAAGGAACATCGTTGGCGTGAATCAGCACGTCGAGCGAGAGGAGCATCCGATTCCGATTCTGAGGATTGGTCCTGAGATCGAGCAGCACCAGCTGGCACGGTTGTCGGATCTGCGCAAGACGCGAGATCCGTTCAGGATGGCCGGCGCCGTCGAAGAGTTACAAGAGGCGGCTTCCTGTGGTGAAAACGTGATGCCCTATTTGATTGAAGCGGTGAAGGCCAAGGCGACTCTCGGTGAGATTTGTTCGGCACTTCAAGAAATTTACGGGGCCTATCATGAACCAGTGGTCCTGTGAGAGATGCGGATGCGAGTCCTGTCTCTGACCAGCCCGTCTGCCCAGGTCAGCGCCACCCGCATGGTTCGTATGGCAAGGGAAGCAAGAATGAGTGGGCGAATACGATGAAAGTCGGGGCGTTCGACATATATCCCGTGAGCGACGGCCGGTTCGCGCTGGACGGTGGGGCTATGTTTGGAGTGGTCCCCAAGGTGCTCTGGGAGCGATGCTGCCCGGTGGACGAGTTCAATCGGATCCCGCTGAGCATCACAGCCCTTCTGATTCGAGCGCACGGGAAGCATATCCTCGTCGATACCGGACTGGGAGCCAAGGAAGACAAAAAGTTTCACAACATGTTTGGCGTGGAACGCATGCCGACCCTGCGGCAGTCGCTGAAGCGTCTGGGGGTGCATCCGGAAGATATTGACGTGGTGATCAATACGCATCTCCATTTCGATCACGCCGGAGGAAATACGGTGAAGGCGGACGACGGAACCGTGCGTCCCGCTTTCCCCAAAGCACGGTATGTGATCCAACACGGCGAATTCCAAGACGCCGCTCACGCCAACGAACGCACGAGAGCCAGTTATCGGCCAGACAACTTTACGCCTGTGACGCACCTGAATCAGTGGGAATTCCTGCACGGGGACACGGAGCTCGTTCCCGGAGTGAAGGCGATCGTTACAGCCGGGCACACGCGTTGGCATCAAAGCGTCAAGATCGAATCTGAAGGACAGGTGGCGTTCTTTCTCGGCGATCTCATCCCGACCGTCTCCCATCTTCCCCTTCCCTATATCATGGGCTACGACCTGTTCCCGATTCAGACTTTGCAGACCAAACGGTGGGTACTGGATCGGGCATTTGAGGAGCAATGGCTATTGCTGTTTGAGCATGATCCGCTCGTCCAGGCCGGATACGTCCGGAGGGATGAGGAAGGTAAATATTTTCTTCGCGAGGTGACGGCATGGCAGTAGCTGTGGCACCGATGCGCATCCTCATCGGCAAAGTGGGCCTCGACGGGCATGATCGGGGGGTGAAGCTGATTGCGCGCGCGTTACGCGATGCTGGCATGGAAGTGATCTATACGGGACTCCACCAGACGCCGGAGCAGGTGGTGAGCACTGCAATTCAGGAGGATGTCGACGCGATCGGCTTGAGCATCCTCTCGGGAGCCCACAATACGTTGTTTCGTCGTGTGCTCGAGTTGCTGAGAGAGCGGGATGCCGAAGACATTGTTCTGTTCGGCGGCGGCATCATTCCCGATGAAGATATTTCCGCACTAAAAGCAGCCGGCGTGAAGGCACTGTTCAGACCGGGAGCGCCGATCCAGGAGATCATAGGGTTTGTAAAGGCAATCGGACCACGACATTGAGGGCAGCATGCGAACGCTCACGACGACGATCGTCTCGACTTCGGACGAATTCAGATCGAACCGGACGCATTACGAAGGCCTCCTCGCCGATCTCCATAAACACCTGGGGCTCGCCAAGGCCGGTGGATCGACTGAAGCAGTCGCACTGCACAAGCAACGAGGCAAGCTGACGGCTCGCGAGAGGATTGCAGCGTTGCTCGACCCGAACGCCCCTTGGCTGGAACTCAGTCCCCTCGCGGCATCAGGCATGTATGAAGATCAGCTACCGGCCGCTGGCCTCATCACCGGTATCGGCTATGTGTCGGGGCGGCCTTGCGTCATTGCCGCAAACGACGCCACGGTCAAAGGCGGCACCTATTTCCCAGTGACCGTCAAAAAACATTTGCGGGCGCAAGAGATCGCCTTTCAGAACCGAATCCCCGCAATCTACCTGGCGGACTCCGGCGGAGTGTTCCTACCCATGCAGGCGGAGGTATTTGCCGACAAGGACCACTTCGGGCGCATCTTCTATAACCAGGCCAGGATGTCGGCGCTGGGTATTCCGCAGATCGCCGTCGTGATGGGTATGTGCACGGCGGGTGGAGCGTATGTGCCAGCGATGTGTGATGAAAACGTCATCGTGAAAGGCACCGGCACCATTTATTTGGCAGGACCGCCGCTCGTCAAGGCCGCCACCGGCGAAGACGTCACTGCCGAGGAATTGGGCGGCGCCGATCTGCACACCAGATGTTCGGGCGTCAGCGATCACCTCGCGGAGAACGACCATGAGGCACTCGAGATCTGCCGGTCGATCATCGAGACGCTGCCTTGGCGACCTGTCCCGCGGAGACGCGTGGAAATCATCGAGGAGCCTCTTTACCCGGCCAGTGACCTGTATGGACTCATTCCGAGTAATCCACGCGTGACGTTTGACCCACGAGAGCTCATCGCCCGTCTGGTGGACGGAAGCAAGTTCCACGAGTTCAAGGCTCGCTATGGCCGAACCCTGACGTGCGGCTTCGCCCGTTGGACAGGACACGACGTCGGCATCCTGGCGAACAATGGCGTGCTGCTGTCCGAGGCCGCATTGAAGGGCGCGCATTTCGTCCAGCTCTGTGCCCAGCGGCGGCTGCCGCTTGTCTTTTTGCAAAACATTACCGGGTTCATGGTGGGAAAAGACTATGAAGCCCGGGGGATCATCAAGGACGGCGCCAAGATGGTGCAAGCAGTGGCAACCGCCGACGTCCCGAAGCTCACGGTCATCGTTGGCGCCTCTCATGGAGCCGGCAACTATGCGATGTGCGGCCGGGCCTATGATCCGCGATTCCTGTTTCTCTGGCCCAATGCCCGGACGTCGGTCATGGGAGCTCAACAAGCGGCCCATGTCCTGCTCACCGTGAAGCAACAGCAGCGAGCTCGTGACAAAGCGCCGTTGCCAGAGGATGTGCAACGCAGGATCCAGGACTCAACGGTGGCGCAGTACGAGCGCGAAGGCAGCGCGTATTTCAGCACTGCCCGACTTTGGGATGACGGCATCATCGATCCGGCGGAGACCAGGTCGATCCTCGGCCTGTGTTTGGACATTGCGATGACGATGCCGGTGCGCCGGTCGCATCCGCCCGTGTTTCGCATGTGAGAGTGAAGGACCAGTGGAGGCAATCGATGTCGATCCTTGTCGAGTCGGAGAAGGGGCTGGCGCGAATCACGCTCAACCGACCGGACCGGCGCAACGCATTTGATGCATCCATGGTGGAAGAGATCCGTCAGGCCTTCCACACGCTGGGAGAGGATCGCTCGGTGCGCGGTATCGTCCTCGCCGGTGCCGGAGAAACGTTTTGCGCCGGCGCCGATCTCCGCTGGATGGGTCCGGATCGAACCGTGTCCGCGCTGGAAGCCAGACAGGATGCGGAGCGCTTGCTGGCCATGTTCCGGACGATCGACGAATGTCCCTGTCCCGTCATCGTGCGTATTCAAGGGGCCGCATTCGGTGGAGGGGTGGGGATGATCGCCGTATCGGACATTGCCGTGGCCGCTGCTGATTCCACCTTCGCGTTCAGCGAAGTGCGTTTGGGTTTTGTTGCGGGCGTGATCAGTCCATTCGTCCTTCGGAAGGCCGGAGAATCGTTCGCTCGACGGTTCTGTCTGACCGGGGAGCCGTTTTCGGCGGCAACGGCGCGAGAGGCTGGTCTGATCCATGAGGTGGTGGAACCGGCCGGGCTTGATGCCCAGGTCAGCGCACTGGCTGAAAAGATCGCTCGGGCGGCGCCACAGGCGGCACGGGACACGAAGGCTCTGTTGCGTCGGCTCGGCCGTGTGTCGGCCGAGGAGGCGCGGGAGCTCTGCGTGAGTGCGAACATTCGGGCGCGACTGTCCAGGGAAGCACAGGAAGGATTTCGCGCCTTCCGCGAACGCCGGACACCAATCTGGCCGGCTCCGGGCGACGGCGAGTGAAGGATCATTGCATGGCATTGTCGCATCACGAAGAAAAGAACGGTGCCCCGCTTCGGATCCGAATCACCGAAGTCGGTCCTAGGGACGGGTTGCAGAATGAACCGGATATCCTGTCCACGAACGCCAAGGTCACGTTCGTGAACGCCTTGTCGCAGAGCGGTGTCGCCGAGATCGAAGCAGGGTCGTTCGTGTCGCCTCGGGCCGTCCCGCAACTGGCGGATTCGGACGAGGTCTTCAAGAGGATTGAGCGGCGCCCAGGCGTCATCTATTCGGCCTTGGTGCCGAACGAGCGGGGATTGGAACGAGCGAGGGCGGCCGCGGTGGACAAGATCGCCGTCTTCACGGCCGCATCCGACACGTTCAGCCGACAAAACATTCATTGCACCGTGCGCGAATCGATCGCCCGCTTCAGGGCCGTCGTGTCACAAGCTAAACACGACGGCACCGCGGTGCGAGGATACATCTCCACGGTGACCCATTGTCCCTTCGAAGGCGCCATCGCTCCGTCACGCGTGGTAGAGGTGATGCGGGACCTGCTGGATCTCGGCGTCGATGAGATCTCTCTGGGCGACACCATCGGAAAGGCGGCTCCCAGCGATGTCAGGCGATTGATGGATGAGATCATGCCGCACATCCGTCAGGCAGCGCTGTCGCTTCATTTTCACGATACCTACGGGATGGCGATCGCCAATGTGTTGACCGCATGGTCGGAATACGGGATCGCCTCATTCGACACGTCTGCCGGAGGGCTGGGTGGATGTCCTTACGCCCCAGGAGCCTCCGGGAACGTGGCGACGGAAGACGTGGTGTATGCGCTGAGAGCCTCAGGAGCTTTCGCCGGTGTGGATGACCGACTGGTCGTAAAGGCGGCAAGGCAGTTGGGTGCGGAGCTCAACCACCCTCTGTTTTCGCGGCTGTCTCGGGTTCATGAGCATCACATGAGTGGGGAGGCTGTCCGGTGACGAGTTCTGCCGCCACGATCTTGAGGGAAAAGGGACGGGCAGCAGCCCTCGCCGAGCAAGTGAAGTCGGGGAACGTGCGCGCCTTGTCCCGTCTCCTGACATTGCTGGAGTGCGAGCATCCGGACGGCACCGAGGGGCTACGGTTGCTGACATTGGAGGCTCAGCCACGGAGCGTCATCGGCGTGACCGGTTATCCCGGTGCAGGGAAGAGCACGCTGATTAACGCGCTTGTGGGGGCCTATCGGCGGCAGGGGAAGAAGGTGGCGGTTCTGGCCGTCGATGTCAGCAGCGCCGTGACGGGCGGCGCGTTGCTTGGAGACCGGATCAGAATGCAACAGCATGCGCTCGATCCCGGAGTATACATTCGCAGCATGGCCACGCGCGGCACTCATGGCGGGCTCGCGCACACCACAGATGCGGCAAGACGCGTGTTGGAGGCCGCCGGCTACGACATCGTCCTCATCGAGACGGTTGGTGTCGGGCAGAACGAAGGGGACATCGTGAAGATCGCTCCTACGGTGGTTGCTGTCGTCGCGCCGGGTCTCGGTGATGAAGTACAGGCGATGAAAGCGGGTTTACTGGAGCTCGCGCACATTATCGTGGTCAATAAAGGAGACCATCCGGGTGCAGCATCCACAGTACGGGACTTGCGCGAATGGTGCTCAACGGTCATCGGCACTGTGGCCACGACGGGGGAAGGGTTATCCGAGCTCCTTTCCGCAATCGTCGCCCATCAACAGACGCAAGGGTTTGCCGCTCCTGTGGACGCGAGATCTTCAGTACGTGAAGGAGGTTGAAGAGAACCTCGAGGAAACGACATCGGCGCTTCGACTATGGAGGACGCCATGCACCATCAGCTGCTCACGATTTCTCACCAAATCGCCCGTATTACGCTGCATAACCCACCGGCCAACACCATCAGGGGTTCGGTGCTCAAAGAGCTGGAACAGGTACTGAGTGAAATCGAGCAGGATGATTACGTTCGAGCGGTCATCGTGACGGGCTCAGGGCGATTTTTCTGCGCCGGGGCGGATATTCATGAATTAACCCGTTTGAACACCATCCACGCCGGTACCGAGTTCGCCCTCCAAGGTCAAGCACTGTTCAATCATATCGAACGCTGTGACAAACCGGTGGTCGCTGCAATTAACGGGATCTGCGTTGGGGGAGGTCTCGAACTCGCGCTCGCCTGCCACATACGGATCGCCGCCAGCGGAGCATCACTGGGCTTGCCGGAGATCAAACTGGGACTGATTCCGGGATTCGGCGGCACGCAGCGGTTGTCACGTGTTGTGGGTGCATCCAAGGCCGCGGAGATGATCTTGACGGGAGAGAGTGTCACGGCAGAGGAGGCACACAAGATTGGGCTCGTGAGCCGGGTCGTTCCCTCTCACGAACTGATGACGCAGGCTGAAGCCATCGCTGGGATGATTGCGGCCCGCGGAGTGCCCGCGGTCCAGGCGGTGCTGCATGCCATCCGCGGAGGACTCGACATTCCTCTCTCCGAAGGCCTCGTGAGAGAAGCTGAATTATTCGGCCGGCTGTGTGTGACGTCTGAAAAGCGCAAGGCCGTTGCCGCCTTTATCGAGAAACGACAGGCGAGAATGGCGGAGACTGGAGCGTAATGCACGAACTGTAAGTCCATCAGAGGGTGTTCGAATGCTTGCGGATCGCCTCGCTCGTTATTCCCAGTCGGTTCGTTTTGAGGACCTCTCCGAGCCCGTCGTCCATGAGGTCAAACGACGACTGCTCGACAGTCTGGGTTGTGCGCTTGGCGCCTGGAACGCTCCGCCCTGCCGTTTCGCTCGTCAGCTCGCGCAACGAGTCAAGCTGGTGAGAGGTGCGACACTATGGGGTACCGGCCACAAAACTCTTCCGGATCTTGCCACATTTGCCAATGGTGGACTGGTGAGGTATTTCGATTTCAATGATACCTATCTGGCCAAGGAGCCGGCCCATCCCTCCGACAACATTTCTGCCGTCCTAGCCGTCGCCGAGTCGACTGGTGCGTCTGGAATACGCGTGATTCAAGCGATCGCGCTTGCCTATGAAGTGCAATGTCGATTGTGTGATGCCGCTGCCTTGCGTCCGCGCGGCTGGGACCACGTGACCTATGGTCCGTTTTCTTCGGCCCTTGCGGCCGCCAACGTCATGCGGCTATCGGAAACCCAGGCCCGGCATGCGGTCAATCTCGCCGGCGTCGCCAATGTGGCCATGCGACAGACTCGAGTCGGCGACCTTTCCATGTGGAAGGCGTGCGCCTTCTCGAACGCTGCCCGTAACGGCGTGTTCGCCGCCATGTTGGCCCAACTCGGGATGACAGGCCCAGCTCCGATTTTTGAAGGAGAGAAAGGCTTCATGAAACTTGTGTCGGGGCCGCTGGAGGTTGCGGCATTCGGTGGGGAGAAGGGACAGGCACCCGCCATGAGCGGGAGCCAGTCCCCGCAGTTCAAGATCATGGACACCTATATCAAGCACTATCCGGTCGAGTATCACGCACAGACAGCCGTGGAGGCGGCATTGGAGCTCCGCGTCGAATTGATGCAAGCCGAAGGCGCCAGCGCCATTCACCATGCCTCCGACATCGAGATCGGCAGCTATGACGTCGCGATCGAAATCATCGGACGCGAGCCCGAAAAATGGCAGCCGACGACGAGAGAAACAGCAGATCACAGTTTTCCCTACTGCGTCGCGGTCGCTCTGCTGGACGGACAGGTGACGCTGCAGTCGTTCGGTCCAAAACGATTACAGGATCCAGCGCTGCATGAACTGATGAAAAAAGTTCGGGTTGTGCGTGAACCCGACTTCGTGGATCGATATCCCGCCTCTATGCCTACTCGTATCACGGTGAGGACGCGGGAAGGGAAGACCTATACGAAACAAAAGGATATACCGTTGGGCCATCCCGGCCATCCGATGTCGGACCACGAGCTTGAAGCAAAATTCCGGCGGTTGGTCGTCAGGCGGCTCGGACGTCGGCGGACGGAACAGGTGATCCGACATGTGTGGAAACTGGATCAGATGAGGAATATCGGCACACTCATGCCGCTACTCAAAGTGGGCGCATGAACATCTCATGACACAAGACCCGCACACGAAAGCTTCACGCCTCCGTGAAGCGCTGAACACGCGAACGATCAGCATTCCCGGCGCTTTCAATGCACTGATCGCCATGCAGATCGAACGAGCCGGCTACGAGGCGGTCTATGTTTCGGGGGCAGCGTTGTCCGCTTGTCGCGGCATCCCGGATATCGGTCTCCTCACCCTCATGGATGTGGCAGACGAAGCGGGCAGAATTGCCCGATCAATCTCCATTCCGACGATTGTGGATGCGGACACCGGGTATGGGGGGCCTTCCAGTGTTCGTGATGCCGTATGCGCATTCGAGCAGGCGGGTCTCGCCGGTATGCAAATCGAGGATCAAGAGCCGGCAAAGAAATGCGGTCACCTTCCAGGTAAACGACTGGTTCCGATCGGGGAAATGGTGTCAAAAATCGATGCGGCGGTGCAGGCAAAGTCAGACCGAAACTTCATGATCATAGCCCGCACCGACGCGCGCGCGATGGAGGGCATTGATGGGGCGGTGCGCCGGGCGAGAACCTACGCGGAAGCCGGGGCCGATGCACTCTTTCCTGAAGCTTTGGAGTCGCCAGAGGAGTTTCATAGCTTTGCCCGGGACATTCGGGACGCCGGCATTGCGGTGCCGTTGGTGGCCAATATGACCGAGTTCGGCAAGACCCCTCTGTTGACCTGCGCCGAATTTGCGTCCTTGGGCTATCGCGGTGTGCTGTTCCCGGTCACCACCTTACGGACCGCGTTGCGGGCCATCGAAGCCCTCCTGGCCGAATTGAAGCTGTTTGGGACGCAGCGGGATTGGCTGCATCACATGATGACGCGACAAGAGTTGTACAGGCTGCTCCGCTATCCGGAATCTTTCGAATCGCAAGGGGAGGGAGTATGGGTACAGCAATGAGCGAGTCTCCAGCACGTGAAGCAAGACACCATTCGTATAGTCCTGGCCTTGAAGGCGTCGTCGCCGGAGAGTCGGCGCTATGCCTCGTCGACGAGGGAGAGTCCGGTCTTCTCTATCGCGGCTACGCGATCGCCGATCT
>DATIGH010000052.1:0-23648 GCA_035454845.1 Nitrospira sp. | reverse complement strand
ATCGACAGCTACCGCCAGATGATCGAATACATTGGCGGCGACGATCCCACCACCCGGCGGTTGCTCGAAGCAGTCACGGCGAAGGAGGAGGAACATGCGGAAGATCTCGCGAGTCTGCTCGCGAAATCTTGAGACATAACGGATTTCTCGTGTGGAACACGCGAATGGACGGCGACGCTGCCTGCGCAGCGGCGATTGACGACAACCACAAAGGAGCAATGATATGCCACGTGTGACGACGCGGCCCGGTCACCCCTACCCCTTAGGGGCAACCTGGGATGGCGAAGGGGTAAATTTCGCGTTGTTTTCTGAGAATGCCACGGCAGTGGAGCTGTGCCTCTTTGATCGGCACGATCAGGAAAAAGAGACGCAAACCATTAGGATCGAGGAGCGGACGAACCAGGTGTGGCATGTCTTCCTGCCTGAAGTACGCCCGGGACAGCTCTATGGTTATCGTGTGCACGGCCCCTACGAACCGCAAGCCGGCCACCGCTTCAACGGCAACAAGCTGCTGATCGATCCCTACGCGAAAGCCTTGCACGGCGAACTCGGCTGGTCCGATTCCATGTTCGGCTACACGATCGGCGATCCGGAGGCAGACCTTTCGTTCGACGAGCGCAACAACGCTGCACTCGTTCCGAAATCGGTCGTCGTCGAGCAGGCCTTCACCTGGGGAGATGACAAACCGCTGCGACGTCCCTGGAGCGAAACGATCATTTATGAAATGCACGTGCGCGGCTTCACCGCCAAGCATCCCCTGATCCAGGAAGGGCTGCGCGGCACCTATGGCGCTTTGGCGACGCGGCCTGTCATCGAATATCTGCAGCGGCTCGGCGTGACGGCCATCGAATTGCTGCCGGTGCACGCCTTCATCGCAGATAAGCACCTCGCCGATAAAGGGCTGGCCAATTATTGGGGCTACAATACCATTGGATTTTTCGCGCCCGAGCTGCGCTACGCTACTCATCCCGAGCACGCCGTCAATCAGTTCAAAACGATGGTCAAGACGCTGCACAATGCCGGAATCGAAGTGATTCTTGATGTCGTCTACAACCATACGGCGGAAGGCAATCACCTGGGTCCGACGCTCTCGTTCCGAGGCATCGACAATGCCGCGTACTATCGCCTCGTCCCCGATCAACAGCGGTATTATCTCGATTACACGGGCACGGGCAATACGCTGAACGTCCGACATCAGCGAACGCTGCAACTGATCATGGACAGCTTGCGGTATTGGGCGCTCGAGATGCATGTCGACGGCTTTCGCTTCGATCTGGCCGCGGCCCTCGCCCGCGAGCTGCACGACGTCGATCGTCTCGGCGGCTTCCTGGACATCATTCAACAGGATCCCGTCCTTTCGCAGCTCAAGCTCATCGCGGAGCCGTGGGACATCGGTGAAGGCGGATATCAGGTGGGGAACTTTCCTGCCGGCTGGGCGGAGTGGAACGGGAAATACCGGGACACCATCCGGCGCTACTGGAAAGGCGACGGCGGCCAGGCCAGCGAACTGGCCTATCGCCTGTCCGGCAGCAGCGACCTCTACGAAGGCAGCGGACGCAAGCCTTTTGCCAGCATCAACTTCGTCGTCGCCCATGATGGCTTCACGTTGCGGGATCTGGTGTCGTACAACGAGAAGCACAACGAGGCCAATCAGGAAGACAACAAAGACGGATCAGACGACAATCAGAGCTGGAATTGCGGTGTGGAAGGGCCGACAGATGATCCGGCTGTCCGTGAACTGCGCGCCCGCCAGCAGCGCAATATGCTGGCGACGTTATTGTTGTCCCAAGGCGTACCGATGATCTGCGGAGGCGATGAAATCGCCCGAAGTCAAGGCGGCAACAATAATGCGTACTGTCAGGACAACGAGGTGAGCTGGTACAACTGGGACATCTCAAGCGAGGAGCAGAGCCTCTTCACCTTCACCAGCGCCTTGATCATGTTGCGCGCTGCACATCCGGTCTTTCGCCGCCGGCAGTTTTTTCAAGGGCGCAGCATCTATGGCGCCGACATCAAAGATCTGTCCTGGTTTCGCCCGGACGGAGAGGAGATGACCGAAGAGGATTGGAAGCAGGGCTATGTGCGCTGTCTGGGCGTCAGACTGGCGGGGGACCGCATCGAAGAAAAAGATCACCTCGGCAATCCGATCCTCGATGACACGTTTTTGCTGTTGATCAACGCCCATCATGAACCGATTCAGTTTACTCTTCCTCCTCCTTCTGCGAACATGCAATGGCAGTTGGTGCTCGACACCGTTCAAGATGTCATCCCGGCCCATGCGCCGTTGATCACCGAAGGCAAACACTACAATCTCAAAGACCGCTCTCTCGCCTTGATGCAAATCGAGGCGGCGGTGCCGATTCGCCAGCCTCTCAGAGGATTGCCCGGTACTCGACGGTGAGGTCGATGCATTTCGCTTCGACCTTCTCCTGCTCGGGCATGTACACCCAGACGCCAGGGACTCACCCAGCACGGCTGCGGAGTGGTGCGCGCTAAGGTGAGGAGTGGGCGCTAAGAGCTATAAGAAATATGCAAGAAAGGAGTTGCTATGAATGCCGATACGTTCAAGGGAAAGTGGGGACAGTTTAAGGGTGAGTTAAAACGGCAGTGGGGCAAATTTACGGACGACGATTTGACCCAGATCGAAGGCAACTACGATAAGTTTCTGGGCAAGGTCCAAGAGCGCTACGGGGCGCAGAAGGATGATATCGCCGGATGGGCGGACAAGTGGTTTCAAGGCAACAAGCCCGACCAGGTCGAACGCGAACCGGTCAGGTAGCCCTTTCAGATGAAGGAGGACACGATGTTAAGGCTTATGATGTCAGTCGCGGTTGTGAGCGCCTTGGCGGCCGGGCCCGCATGGGCGCTCTTCGAGACGAACAAGGAACTGATCGCAAGCGCCAAGGTTCCGATGGAGGAAGCCGTAAAGAGTGCGATCAAGGCCGTGCCAGGAAAGGCCGCGGAAGCCGATCTCGGCAAAGATGACGGACGCACGATCTGGAAGATCGAAATCATCGACCAGAACAACAAGAGCCAAACCGTGTATGTGGATGCCCAGACCGGTATGGCCAAGTTAAATAAGTAGCAGTGATCGCCTTCCCGCTACGGTTTTTCCCGGAGCGGGACAGGCACCGGCTTTCGGCCGGAGCCAGGAGCGAGCCAGCAACCGGGACAGGCACCGGCTTCCGCCGGTGCCTGTCCCCTACTTTTTTGTGCACTCCACCGAACAGCGGGTGACCTGGGAGCATCATTCATCGAAGGCGGGAGGACCATTCGTTGCGGCCACAAAACAGTCTCAGAGGGTTGAGTCTGTGCGCGCTGCTGCTTGTGCTGTTCGGGACCAGTGTGCCGCCCGCCCATGCCGGAGACGGTCTCTTCGATCAGGTCGACATTGGTCTTCTCTCGATTGGAGGCAGAGCTACCTACTACGACCCGAAGGATGCCAGTGGCGAATGGTATGGCGGCGCCCAGGTGCGCTTGCACCCATCGCACTATTTCGCGATTGAAGGATCTGCTGATTATCGAAGGAACGACTTTGCCGATACAAGAGTGCATAGTTACCCGGTACAAGTGTCCGCCTTGATTTATCCGTTGGGGACCACACGACTCGCGCCGTTTATTCTCGGCGGAGGAGGCTGGTACTACACAACAGTGAGTGGTCCGGGAAATTTTGACAATACGCAGAACCGGTTCGGGCTTCATGCCGGCGGAGGACTCCAGTTCTTCTTCAACCGACATTTTTCCATCGACAGCACCTATCGGTACGTCTGGCTCGAAAAGATCGAATCCAAAGACCAGAACATTTTCGACAAGAAGTTCAACGACAACGGACACATGATCACGATCGGAGTGAATTTTCACTTCTGAGCCCAGGGCGGGTGGCGCACGGGCAGGCCCCCGCTGGCATCGTCCTCATGCGTGCCGGTACGCGACGTGAGGAGTTTGAGTGGGCGCTCGCGCGCGAATTCTCGGGGCATTGTTCGCATGCTGGCTGCTGTTCAGCCTGACGCCTCCCGCATCGGCGTCCGACGAGTTCATCGCCGGCTACGCCACAGGGATCCTTCAGCACGAGTTTGGAGTGACCGACGCAGCGGTGGAGGTCCGTCACGGCGTCGTGGTGGTCACCTCCAAATCAATGGCCACGATTGACCAAGGCAAGGTGGTCTCGGCGCTCAAGCAGGTTCCCGGTGTGTCACGGGTCGAAATTCGCACGGTGTCCTCGTCCGCTGAACCGGTCGACGAAGAGGCCGTTTCTGCCACGATCCCCACGGCCGCCGCAAAGTGGCTCCCGCACGGAGCCTTGTTCGCCCCCCTCCATGCCGATCCACGCTGGCCTCACTTTGGAGCCGCCTATCGGCAGTTCACTCAGGGGCTCAACCTCCACGGCGTTTTTGCAGGCAATTTCGGTGAGACGTTCGCTATATACCGCAACAAGGCATTCCTTGACGGCGAGTGGGAATTCGGCGTCCAGGCCGGCGTCTTCAGCATCTTTGATGTAAGCGCCCAGTCCATCGATCTCGTCAACGCGGATTATCGGGTCGGCTTCTTGGGCAGCTACCGGAACGGCCCTCTTTCGGGCTTTCTTCGACTCCTTCATCAGAGTTCGCATCTGGGAGACGAGTTCCTGCTGAACAACCCCGGCGTGGCGAGAATCAACCTGAGTTTTGAGGAAATAGACGTGAAATTGTCTTATCAAATCATGCCTTGGCTGCGGATCTATGGTGGAGGCGGATATATCGTTCACCGCTTCCCCGAAGACCTGGGCCGCGGCACCACGCAATGGGGCATTGAATTGGTCAGCACCCGTACTTTTTTCGGCGGAACCCTCCGTCCCGTCGCCTACGCCGATTTTCAATGCAACGAGCGCGCAAACTGGCAGATCGGACAATCCATTATGGCGGGGGTGCAATTCGAGAATGCCCGCATCGGAGACCGCCGAATCCAATTACTGGCCGAGTACTATGGCGGCCCTTCTCCGGATGGCCAATTCTATACGCAACGGGCCTCCTGGTATGGCGTAGGCGTCCATCTCTACTTTTGATGAAGGGCAGACTGCTGGGGCTAAGTCCTGTGCGCTGTCTGCGATGAGCCGCAAGCCCTCAACATTACACAAGCTTTTTCATTAAGACCTATCTGCACTCAGCACCTCCTTCTGGGGTGCCATGCCCGATACTTCTGGGAGAGGTCCTAGTTAGAGGCCGGAATATCCACAGTGTACCGTGAAGTATGAAAGAAGAAAAATGCATCCTTATGTGCGCATTCTGCTGGCGGATCCAGCCCCTCAGTGAGGATCTCGGAGCGGAACTAGACCAGTGGATGGACCCGACAACATTCATGGCATGCGGGCAGTTAGGGTCGGAACGCTATGACATCATCGATGGGTATTGTGATCCCTGCCTCATGGAGAAGGCGCTTCGCGACCAATTGGCGCTTGCCAGAGCCGCAGAAGAACGAACCAATGCGTGAGAGGAACACGCCGATGAGCGACCTTACACAGAAATGGATGTTATTGTTGATTGGCGTGCTCCTCGTGGTGCCCTTTCCCGCATGGAGCCAGGACACACTATGGAATACCTGGAGACAGGGCGGGCTTGAGGCGCTTCACGAAGGCCGCTTGGCCGATGCCGAACGATTGCTGACCGCAGCACTGGAACAGGCTGAAAAATATGGGTTGGACGATCTCCGGGTCGCCGATGCGGCGAACGATTTGGCCGTGGTCTATGCAAATTCTGGAAAGCCGCTGGAAGCCGAGTTGCTGTTCAGTCGCGCCCTCGCGATCGGTGAAAAAGGTTTGGGTGCCGACCATCCTGGAGTCGGCGCGACCATTCAAAATCTCGGAATCTTGTACGCGACACAGGAGCGGTACCGGGAAGCCGAGCCTCTCCTCAAACGCTCCTTGGCGATCAACCTCAAAGAATACGGCGGAAGCCATGTGCGGACCGCCATGTCGCTGAAGACGCTCTCCAGCTTTTACGCCATTCAAGGGCAAATGGGCGAAGCTGAGCGGCTGATCCAAAAATCCTTGTCAATTCTGGAAGAAAGCCGGGTCAAACAGGGTGATCCGCAATTCGTCTCGACGCTGGAAGTCCTGGTGGCGATTCTCCGCAACACGAACCGCGAACGGGAAGCACAGGAGGTCGAGGGGCGCCTCAGAACCGCACAAGAGAGGACGATCTACAGATAAGTAATCGCAAATCTCATATCTCAAATATTCAAATATGTTGTTCTCCGTGAGATGTGACATTCGAGAATTGAGAGATGGTGCCGTGTTCATCGTGCGCTTTCACTGTCCTGACGAAAGGAGTTCACTATGTTGAGCTGGGCTGTGACATTTCTGGTCGTGGCGGTCATTGCAGGTTTGCTCGGATTGTCCGGTATTGCCGGAACGGCCACGCAAATCGCGTATGTCTTGTTCGTGGTGTTCCTGATCTTCGCGGCAGTCAGTTTTATTATGGGACGGCGCCCTCCCGTGACCTAGACGACACCAGGCAGTCACGACACATTGTTCACCCCTCACATAGCATTGCTCGGGCGCGATAGGGCCCGGGCAGTGCTCTAGGGAGGCCTTTTATGAAGTGGCTACCCACTCTCGTGTTTGGCGTCTGGATAGTGTTTTCACATGCGACCGCTGAAAGTGCGATGCAAGAAGCGAAACACGTCGTCGTTGACATCATCGCCATAAACGGTCAGGAGTTCACCGTCAAGGATGAGAACGGCAAGGAAGCGATCATCCACGTCGGAACCGAAACGGAGAAGTTCGGTCAGCTCCAGCCCGGCGACCGGGTGGATGCCTGGATTTTTCCGAATGGCCAGGCCAAAACAATCATGATCCTCCGCAGCGCCTCAGTCATGAAAGAAGACCGGGAGCGGGAGCAACAGCAGGAGGCACAACAGCGTGCGGAGGCTCAACCAGAGCCGGGTCAGCCTGCAGAGGCGGCCCCGAGGTAACGAATGCAGCGCCCGGGCCAATAGGCGGGTGTTCTTTGATCAGTCCGGCTTTTTCGCGGTGCCCACAATCGTCCGATAGATTTGCTCGACCGGCGCCGCTTTCGACAGGAACTGATCGACGCCCGCCCGCCGCATGGCAAGTTCGACCTCGCGTGAGGCGTTCACCGAAAGTCCAATAACGGCGGTCCCTGCAAAAGCGGCCTTGAGGCGCCGAGTCGCCTCGATGCCGTCCATCCGGGGCATGTTCACGTCCATGATGACGCAGTCGGGTCTGAGCTTGTCGGTAAGCGACAACGCCTCTTCCCCATCACGGGCTTCTCCAACAATGCTCAGATCCTCGTGCACGTACAGGAGGCCTCGCAATCCTTCGCGGATCATCGGATGATCGTCCACAAGCAGGACACGGATACGTCCTTCCTCGTGTAACGAGTGGCTTTGGATCGTTGAGGGGGCGTCGCCTGATGTCGGAGACTCGCTTTCCTCTACAGCCGGTCGTCGGTCTGTGATCGGCACAATCAGCCGCGATGTCATCCCCCGGCCAGGCGAAGAATCGAGTTCCAGGCGGCCGCCGATCGCAAGCATCCGCTCACGGATGCTGAACAAACCGAATTTGGACGAACTTACCGACGGCTGATTCGTGGCCTGGGCCGCGGACAAGTCCATGCCGGCGCCTTCGTCCCGGACCGTGATGCATAACTCGTCACCCGATTGCTCGATCGCCATGACAGCCTGATTGGTCCGTGCATGCTTTCGCACGTTGATCAGCAATTCCCGCACCGATTGAAACAGCAACACCGCCTGGTCTTCCGGCAAGAGCACACGATCGTGCACGAGCTGGCGCACCTCCACGGTGAGTTCCTGTCGAAGCATTTGCTCGGCAAGCCACCGGAGCGCCAGTGGCAGCCCGAACTCATGGAGCACGGGCGGACAGAGCTGGGCGACGAGTGTGCGCGTGTAGATCAACGCTTCATTCACGATCCCTTCCGTTTGAGTGACCTCCGCCTGAGCCGTGTTTGGGATCAATCGTTTGATTTGGCCCAATTTCATGCGCACCAGCGCCAGGAGCTGCGCCAGGTAGTCGTGCAGATCGGTGGCCAGGCGTTTCCGCTCGCGCTGCTCGGTCAGGTTCAAATCCGTGGAAAGGGCACGCAGCCGCGCGTGCAGCTGGGTCAACTCCTGCGTGCGCTCCGCTACCCGAGCCTCCAACTCCTGCGCGAACGAGCGCAGCCGCTCCTCGCTTTCGCGCAGGGTCTCTTCCATGCGCCGCCGATCGGTGATGTCGGAGAGGACGGCTGTGAATCCGATGGCTCGTCCTCCCTGATCCATGTGCGGCACATAGGCGCATCGCATATAGCGCGTGCCGATCCGCTCGTACGGCACCGCCATCTCAAAGTCGGAGCGTGTCCCTACGAGCGCGGCATCCACATAGGGGCGGATGGTTTCATAGGCCTTTACACCCACAACGTCAGCGATGTGTGTGCCGATGACATCCGCCGGTGCCAGCCCGAACCGGTCGGCATACGCACGATTGACGAACTGCAACCGCTGTTGGGCATCACAGTAGACCATGGCGATCGGCGAGCTGTCGGTGACCAGGCGCAGCAGCTCCTCGTTACGACGCAGCGCTTCCTCCGCCAGCCGCCGCTGTGTGATGTCGGTGGCGACGCCAAGGACGTGGGTGGCCTTCCCCTGTTCGTTGAGAATCGGCCGTTTGACCGTTTGCAACCATCGGACATTGCCTGAAGCATCGGTGATCACCTCTTCCGGGATGAAGGTATCTCGAAGCCTGTCGATCACCTCTCTATCCTTGCGTCGGAAATGAGCCACCTCCTCGACGTTGGGATTGAAATCGGCGTCCGTCTTTCCAATCAGTTCCTCGACCGTCGTGCCATAGCAGTCGGCGACCGCCTGATTGACCAAGGTGAACCGGCCGTCTCCGTCCTTCGCAAAAATAAAATTCGGGTCGGTGTCGATAATTTGGCGGAGGAAAACATGGGACCGCTCGGCTTCCGTACGGCTCTCCAGCAGATCCTGCTGGATCTGGCGATGATCGTGGATGTCGGTGGACGTACCGATCCAGCGGACGATGGCGCCGGTTTCGACGCCAATCGGAACGGCCCGCGACAACTGCCACCGATACTGGCCGTCGGCCCGAAGGAGACGATGCTCGAATTCGTAAGTCTTTCCGATCTTCAAGCACTCGAGCCACCGGTCGGCAACGAGTCGGCGGTCATCGGGATGGACCGCATCCAGCCAGCCGAAGCCGATGGCCTGGTCCAGCGGCAGGCCCATGTACTCGAGGCCCGGTTGGTTGACGTACTCGACGAATCCAGAAGCCGTGGCGATGAAGACGACCTGCGGCATCGTATCGGCCAGCGTTCGATACCGCGCCTCACTTTCGCGCAGGGCGGTCTCTGCCGCAACACGCCGCAACCGCTCGTCGAGCCGGGCTTGCTCGCTGGCCTGTGCGCGGTGTTCGCTGCGCGCTTCTCGCTCCGCAAGGAGCGCCCGCAGCGAGGCGTTTTCTCGAAGAAGTTCGGCGTATGACAGCGTTGGGTCGGCCATCGAAAGAGCAATTACACCCGTGTAATGTTCAAGAGGTCGCTTAGTGGATCGAGGCGTCCATCGAACATTCCAGATTGATCTTTCGTGTCACCGTCCCGATCGTCTCGTACAGGTGATCGGCCGCGCTTTCTTTGGTCAGGAACGCTGAGGCGCCAGCGGCTCTCATCGATTTAACGATGTGTTCCGCCTCATTGACCGACAAGCCAACCACATAGGTGCTCGGCATTTCCTCTCGAATCCTTCTGGTCGCTTCGATGCCGTCAAGCCGCGGCATATTGACGTCCATGACGACCAAATCAGGCTTCAGCAGCCGCGCCAGCGTAATCGCCTCCTCTCCGTCTCCCGCCTCCGCGATGATATCGAGGTTGGGATATCCGTCCAAAATGCTTCGTAGCCCTTGCCGGACCATCGCGTGGTCGTCGACAAGGAGGACACGCACCGACCGCTCGAGAAGCGGCTGGTGAGTTTTGACAGGAGCGGCTCCTGGCGATTGAGCGGCGACCATGGCTGGATCCGCGACGCCGGGACCGACTCCGTCTTCCAGTCTTCCGGCTCCGAGGGTGAGGCCGAGCTTCACCGTCGTGCCGGCTCCCGGCTGAGACTCCAACTCCATCCATCCGTCGATCGCTTCCATCCGCTCGCGGATGCTGAACAAGCCGAATTTGTCCCCTCGTGATTCCCCGGTGGCCACGGGATCGCAGCCGACACCGTCATCGTGAACGACGATCTCCAGCTTGCCCTTGCCGTCGGTCATCGCGACCGAGGCGCGATCGGTGCCGGCGTGTTTCAAGACATTGAACAGGAGCTCACGCACGCACTGAAACAGCATGGTCGTGTGGTCTTCAGACAGCGGAGGAGCCACTGCGGGCACATCCACATGAACGACAAGGCCCTGCTGCTCCATGCGCTCACCCAGCCACCGAAGCCCCGCCGCCAATCCGAACTGCCGCAAGGTGGGCGGCATCAGTTCAGCTACGACCGTGCGGGTGTACGTGAGGCTTTGGTCGATCAATTGATCCGCCTCCTGGAGCACCGCACATGCAGGATGCGGGGCGATCATCTGGGACGCATGATTCATCTTGAGCCGGGTGACGACAAGCATTTGTGCCAGATAGTCATGCAGTTCTCCGGCAATGCGCTGGCGTTCTCGCTGCTCGGTGAGCGTCAGATCCTGCGCCAGGCCACGGAGCCGGTCGTGGGTGCGCACGAGTTCCTTGGTGCGTTCATTCACACGGCGCTCCAGTTCCTTCGTCCATTCCTGCCGCTGCATTTCAGCATGTTTGCGTTCCGTGATGTCGAAGGTCACTCCCACGAATCGTGTGGGACGTCCTTCGTCGTTATAATGGATGCGGCCATACGGCGCGAGCCACCGAAGCTCTCCCGTGTCCGACCGACGGATACGATGTTCCGGCTGGAACAGGTGTTCGCTGTTCCTCACGTTTTTGAGGGCCTCCCGAACGACCGGCCGATCATCTTCGTGCACGAGCGCCCACCAGCGTTTGATGGAGGCCTGAGTCGCATCGAAGTCATACCCTAGGAGCAAGGCGTTTTGCCGATTCCACACCACTCGTCCGGTCCGCAAATCCACATCCCAAGTCCCCATGCCGGCGCCATCGGTGGCGAAGCGGAGGCGTTCCTCCTGTTCGGCGACCTGCTCGGCACGTTGCCGCGTTTCCTGGAGCAGCCGTCGGCGCTCCTTCGCCATGGCCACGTAGTTGGAGACGGCCTCCAGCAGTTCGAGATCTTCCGGATCGAACGCTTCACGCTTGCTGCTGGCGAATGCCAGCGTGCCGAGGAGCCTCTCGCCGACGATCAAGGGAAAACAGGCGTAGGCGGACGAGCCGACCGCTTGCATCCTGCCGGCCTTCGGATCAGTCGACGCCTGCAAACGATCCACGATCACCGGCTTTCGTGACACTGCGGACGTGCCGCAGAGCGCCTGTCCGAACTTGAGAAACATCAACGGCTCGAGCGCGTTGTCTGGAATGCCCGACCAGGTCACCATGCGAATCCCGCTGTTGTCTGGGGTGACGTCGTAATCGAGGAAGGTATCGAGACCCACGCTGCTTTGGAGAGCGGCAAAAATGTCCTGCATGACCTCCGCCGGATCATCGACCCGCAGCAGCTGCTCCATCGTCTTGCTGAGCAACTGTTGGCGGGTCGTATGGGTCCTGAGCTCGAGTTCCGCGCGCTTGCGCGCATCAATGTCTTCGATGACGCCGATCAGCGATTGAATGCGGCCCCCGGCATCCCATTGGATCGACAGCGTCACGGTGACCCAGATCGTGTCGCCGTCAGGACGCATCAGGCGCTGTTCGAGCGAGACTTCAGAAATGCCGCCCAGCAGAAGCGTTCCGACTTGGCTTTCGTGCTCCGCCCGGTCTTCGGGATGCGTCAGATCGCGCAGCTCCTGTTTCATGAGATCGTGCTCGGTGCGTCCGGTGATGCTGCACAACTTGTCGTTGACGCGCAACAGTCGTCCGTCGGAGCCGACCACGCACATGCCGACCGCGGCCTGCTCAAACAGCCCGCGGAACAATTCTTCGCTGCGGCGAAGCCGAGCGAGCAGGCCTTCGTTTTCCTGCTGGCGCTCCCGCAGCCGAAGAAGCGAGCGGACGGCCGCAAGCAACTCCTTTTCATCGATGGGTTCGATGAGATAGCCGTCGGAACCGACCTCCATTCCCACGGCCCGGTCTATCCCGCTCACCCGGGACGCTGAGACATGCAGCACCATGACGTCGGTCAGTTCCGGCCGATTCTTGATGCGCCGACAAAGATCGAATCCGCTGATGTCAGGGAGATTCACGTCCATCAGCACGAGTTGGGGGCGCACCTCTTCCAGCACGCGCCAGGCGTCGGCCCCGCACGTCGCATCGATAACGCGATAGCCGGCGCGTTCCAACATGCGCCGCCTGGCATAGCGCCCCGGCTCCTGATCGTCGACGTTGAGAATCGTCCCCATCTCTGCGGTCATAGATGCCTCTTTTGTCGTTCCAATGAACACGCTGAATTCGCTTGTTGTGTGGGAAATCCGTCGCCCGACAGGTTTGTTCCCCCCGAATGTTGGGACCCTACCGAAACGCACGGGATTAATACAAGATAGGCGAGCACAGTAGGGCGCCCTCGCCACTCTGCCTACTAGGGAGACCCCTAGCCAAAAAGTGCTTACACGCTTACGGCGCCTCTTCGAGATCGGTCATGCGGAAGGTAAAGAAGAACAAAATCGTGTACTGGTTATGGTACGTCTGGTGGCTGTGCCATGGAGTAGTGTACAAAAGCCGGCCGGAGGCCCGTTCGATCACTTCGACCCCATAGCGCACATACCCGTCCTGCGAGAGATTCTGATAGACCGTCAACTGCGGGAGGGAAAAGGGAATGAGCACGCTTTGAATGGGCGGCATGCCAAAGAAGGAGGTCGATTGATTCGTGCCGAACGATTGCACAACGACGCGGACGAGATAAGAAGCATCTTCTTCGCGTTTGGAAATCCGATATCCCAACACACCGAGATGAGTGGCGACCGCGTCTCTGACGAAGGCCAGATCTCCTGCCGGCGAAAAATACCCGCCCGTTGAAGTGCCGGTCGTGCTTGTTTCCCCTAAAGCCGACACGGATGGTAAAGGTACCAGGGGGGACAAATATCCGAGCTGAAGTCCCGTCACTTCCATGTACAGGGGTTCTCCGACGGAAATCGGCAGCGTGACACCGAGCAGACTGCGGTTGAGCGCTTCCGAAAGCAGCAACTGCTCGATCGCGCTCCTGGCGGTTTTGGTAATCTCGCGCGGGATGGTGCACGATGTGAGTAGAGGTAATAGTGAGGCGCAAACAACGGCCCGTGCCAACCGTCGCACAGCGCGCCTATTTGGCCGGTGGCGGAGGTTCGTGGACTTCCGCCGGCAGCGTTTCAATCACTTTGAGCACGCGCCCTTCGTCATCGAGCTGCATCGTCACACGATCGCCGATGGAGAGACGTTCAAAGAGGTCGGGACGGTCGAGTCGGAAGAAGATCGGCTTCTCAAGATCGGTTATCAGCATGCCCTTGCCAGCCTCGAGGTCCAACTTGGCAAGCGTCCCCGTGACCCGATGCTCCGCATCCGGCTGCTCGAGTGCGACGGTGCTCTCGCCTTTCGCCACAGACGGCAGAGATGAGGCAACCAGAACGCCCGTCAGAAGGCCCACGTTCAACACGCGTATTGTGGACAGCCTACTGCCCATCTTTTCTCTCCGACTTCTTTCTCTCAGCTCTGGGAGCCTTCTCTCACATCTATGTTCACTACACCGTATGCCTGTCTTCTCCTCTACTAGGCGATCCCCCAGTTCTGAGAGCTGTGGAATCCGCCTTAGGGTGTGACATGGATCGGCGTTCTTTGTGGCTCTTGCTCCTTGCGCTTTGTGTCCTACTGCCGGCCTGCGAAAACAAGGCCGTGATACACGCGCCTGCCACCATCAGGGTTCTCACCGATGAGGCTGTTCGCAGCGGATCCATCGGGGGTCCCGTCGATCCGCACGCTCCTCGTCTTCGCAGCAACGCCGCCCTGCTTGACCCCGTGATTCGAGTCTCGACACGCCTCATCGCCGCCGCACGGCGATCGGAGTTTGGATCGCAGGCCCTCGCCCTGTGCTGGAGCATTGCGGTCTACGAAGACCCTGCTCCGTCTCGCACCTTCGTCACGCCGGATGGCGCCATTGTCGTGTCGACGGGCTCATTCGACCTTGCGCAAACGGAAGCGGGACTGGCGGCCTTGCTGAGTCATGAACTCATGCATGCGCTACTCCGCGGCGCCGCTTCGCTCTCGCCTCCATGCTCCGGCCACACGACAGCACCGCCACCAGCGCTCTTCACCTATGAAGAAGAAATGCGCGCGGACGAGTTGGGGCTCAAACTGATGGCCGATGCCGGTTATGATCCAGGCGAATTGCTGCACTTGTGGAAACGGATGAAGCGGCAGAACGACGGTGTCGCCGATGCCCTTCTCGTGCACGTCACCTACGACCGCCGCATGGATCGGATGATGCAATGGTGGAGTGATGCGCTCACGCGCTACGAACGAGTCAATCGCGCACCACAGAAGGCACTGCCTTCGAAGTAGATGCTGGCGCCGAGCCGCAACCGGGTCTAGGCGGCCGGAAGCGTGACCGTATACTTCCCGGCCCGATTGGAAAATAGACGGAGTTCACCCGTGCGGCTCAGGCGATCGACTTCGAGGAAGACTTGGTTCCACGTGTACGAAGAACACGCTTCGAGCAAGTCCTCCATGTCGCACGCCTGCCGGTGCTTCATCATCTGGAAAATTTTGCCGGTGATGTCGCTGGACATGCTGCGGTGGTCTGGCGTGAAAGAAGAAGGAGCGGTCGGCATCTGCTTCATAGTCTCCTCCTCTCGATTGGGGTGGCACCACCGTGGACGCTACGCCCAACTGCGTAGGGAACCTACTAGGTAGTCCCCTAGTTTTTGATTTCCATTTGTAAAGTATTCGCACGTTCGAATTTCCCTCGCGCTTGCAAGGGGTGGGCGATTGATCAGATTGTCCCTTCTTGGGTTCTGCCCAGTTGGCGCTGCTAAAGGCCACTTCTACAGTAAGGACGAACCGCTGGGACAGAGAACAACATGAAATTCATGGTCGGAAAGGACAGCTCTGCTGCACTCGATCTCGAACGGCAGCCACGGGTGTGGGTCGGATGCCGGCTCTGCGGCTCGCGGCGTTCACGTGTGGTCTGTAGCGCTCAGGACATTGCCGCCCAGCATAGATTCCTCGAACAATTTTATCGGAGCCGCTGGTCGCAGCAGGATGCTGCAAGCGCGACTGATCGCGTCAAGTTTACACAGGACTACGCGACAGCCGTGGTGGCCTGTGATGACTGCGGTCTTTTGTATCGAAATCCGCGCCCACAAGCGTCGGTCGTGACGCAGACCTATGAGACGGAACATTACGATGAGGCATATCTGCGGGCCGAACTCGAGACTCAACGGGCGTGGGCGCGAACCAAGGTACCGCTCCTGGCCCGGCACTTCGCCAAATCTGTGATGCGATCAAAGCCCAGAATTATCGAGATCGGCAGCTTCGTCGGCGGCTTTTTGCTGGAAGGCCAACATCAGGGATGGGATATGGTGGGCGTGGATCCAGGCCGCGACGTCGCAGCATTTTGCCGCGAGCGGGGACTTCCAATCTTTGAAGGTACGCTGGAGGAGGCTCGTTTTCCCGCAGGATCCTTCGACGCCATTGTGGTCTGGAATACGTTTGATCAGCTTCCCGACCCTCGGGCACTGTTGGAGCAGGCGGTTCCGTTGCTGCGGAATGGTGGTTTGCTGGTTCTCCGTGTTCCGAACGGAGCATGTTTTGCCTGGATGATTGCCATGCGGGCCCTCGTTCCACCGACGCTTCGCCGACCGTTCGACATCGCGATGGCGTACAACAATCTGCTGACTTTTCCCTATCTGTACGGCTATTCCGCCGCACAACTCGAGCGGCTGGTAGGGCCCTACGGCTTCCGCCTGGCTGCCTGTGCACCGGACCAGGTGGTGTCGGCCCCGCCAGGCCATCTCGCCAGGTGGGCCCTCGCCGAGGAGCGAACCATCAAGGCCCTGTTCCGGCTCATTGCAACGCTGTGGAGGGATGAGCGCTCGCGACGTTACCGATCGGCACCCTGGCTCGATTGCGTGTTCGAAAGGGCCTGCACCGACATGGAAGCCGCCGAGTCAAACGTCACCCTAGGGGTCGTCCCAGTATACTCCCCCCTAGTCTTCGAGGACACTGGCCTTAAATGTTCGGGGAATCGGTGGGATCGGAGAGGAGGCTTCCAATGAAAGCTCCAATTCAGAAGATTCCATGTACCTCGCTCCTGGTGTCTAAATTGTTTAGTGCGGGGACCCTACGCCGTGCCGGCGTGCGTCAACAACCGGCACGGTCGGGTCGAGGGGTGGACTCATGGCTGGTATTCAGCTTGACCAGGATGAGCAGCCCCGGCTTGGGGCGTAAGTGATGGACGACGAACAGCTTTTGTCCGACGCGGGGGGATGACCGTCCTGGTCTGCGTGGACATGGCAATCTGCATGTCCGTTATCGCGCCGCAATTGATGCAACGGTAACCGCTGCAGTGAAACGGACCGTCGAAATAGTCGAACACTTTGAAACCTCCGCATCGCTCACAGCTCATGCTGGCATCTCCTTCTTCGAGAAAGGTTCATTGCCCGGCGGTACCGCAACCAAACGATCCGCCCGCACTCACTCTCTGGGAAAGCACAAAGACTGCCAGCTAGGCGAGTTGGCTGTAGGTTGTTGAAATTACAAGAAACAATCCCGTACAACGGTGGATGATCCCTTCTTCACTGGCCGACACGACGGGACAACTTGTCCCGCAATGAGACATGGGAATAGACGAACAGAAATCCGTACGCATGGATAGAGGCGGTCGGCTGATTGTGACGATCGTCTTGTTGCTGATCGTCACGCTCGCGACCTTTGCGGCCGACCGCATCCTGCCATTGGGCGTGGCCGTCTGGATGCTTTACCTGGTTCCGGTCGTGCTCACAACGCAACTATTGCCCCAGTACACCGGAGTGGCGCTGGCCATCAGCAGCGGCTTGATGTTGCTCGGCATGCTCGACTCCAAGGAGGGAATCACCGACGAATTGGCCCTCATCAACCGCGGGCTCGGTTTGGTCGTATTGTTGTTCACCGGTCTGTTTCTCCTGCAATACCGAAGAGTCGCCGAAGCCCTGAGAGAAAGCCAGAGCCGCTATCGCCTCTTGCTCGAACAGCATGGCCGGGCCCGCGCCGAGGCAGCGCTGCACGAAGTGCAGGAACGATTTAAAAGTATCTTTCACTCTTCGTATGATGCGATTGCCTATGCGACGTTCGAGGGAAGGCTCCTGGAGGTCAATGACGCCTTTGTGCGTCTGTTTGGCCAGTCTCGTGAAGCGCTCCTGAGCGCCGACCGACCGGCTTCTTTATGGGTGTCACTCGGTCTACCTCCCGAGCGGTTCACGCAGCTTCGAGAGACCGGCGGGCCGCTCGCCCACGAAATCCAATGCCTGCAAAAAGATGTCGCGGCCGAATGGCTGCACGTGCAGGCGTTCGCGGTGATGGGTTCGGACAGAACGACCTCAGGCCTGGCCGTGGTCGTTCGCAACATCAGCGACCGCAAGCAGGCCGAGACCGACCTGCGTCACACCAGCGAGGAGTTGCGCGCGAAGAATGAAGCGCTGGCGCGTACGAACGAAATGCTTTCTGCGGCCCAGCACGCCGCCGCGCGGGCACAGCGCCTGTCTGCCATTGGACAGTTCGCGGCCACCGTCGCCCACAAGATTGGCACTCCCTTGACGGCGCTTTCCGGTCACGTGCAATTGCTCATGGAGGACCTGTCGCTGCCTTCAAAGGTGAGAGGACGCTTGCAGACGGTCGAGGCGCAAATCGAGCGGACCTCGCGCATTATCCAGGACCTGCTCCTGTACACGAGGCGCGCGCCTCCGGTGCGCACGAAGATCGACATCAACGATTGCGTTCGGGAATGCGCCGCTCTGTTCCGCACCGAATGCGAACGGCAGCACGTCTCGTGCATCACTGAACTGACCGTGGATCTTCCGCCGGTCGAGGCGGATCGTCAGCACATACAGGAGGCGTTCAACCATTTAATTGAAAATGCGCTTCAAGCGATGCCCAACGGCGGGTCGCTGTGCCTGCGGACGGCGCTGGCTGATCCGGTTGTGCTCGGCCGAGGGTTGCACCACACGGGGGGAGTGGCCATTGAAATCGCCGACACGGGACACGGCATCAAGCCCGATCATTCGGCGCAGATTTTTCAGCCGTTCTTTACCACCAAACAGGCCGGACGCGGGACGGGGCTCGGCTTGGCGATCGTGCAGGAAACGGTGCGGGCCCACGATGGCTGGATCACCGTCGACAGCGAACCGGGCAAAGGCACGACCTTCACCATTCACTTACCCGCAGCCGGCAAAGGAACACACTAATGGATGAGCCTGCCCATATATTGGTTGTCGATGACGACGAAGAGACCGTGACACTGCTTCGGGAAATTCTCTCGAAGGAAGGCTACAGTGTGGACATTGCCGGCGACGGCAAGATCGCGCTGGACAAAATCAACAGCCGTAGTCCCGATCTGGTCATTTCCGACATTCACATGCCCGATTTGGACGGCATGGGCTTGCTGGCCGAACTGCGTGTTCGTCATCAGGACGTGCCCGTGATCCTCATGACGGCCTACGGCTCGCTCAAAACCGCGGTGGACGGTCTCCGCTCCGGCGCGTTCGATTACTTGAGCAAACCCTTCATTGTCGATGATATTCGACTGGTCGTCCGGCGGGCCCTGGAACACAAGAACCTCTCGCGCCAGAATCAGTCGCTCAAGGAGCAGCTGAAAAATCGGTACCGGTTCGACAATCTCGTCGGCAGCAGCCCTGGAATCGTGTCGGTGTACAAATCGATCGCCCGTGTCGCCAACACGGAAAGCACGGTGTTGCTGCAGGGAGAAAGCGGAACGGGGAAGGAACTCATCGCCAGGGCGATCCATGCGAATAGCGCAAGGAGCGCCGGTCCATTCGTGGCCGTCGACGGAGGCTCCCTTGCGGAAAGCCTCCTCGAATCAGAACTGTTCGGCCACGAGCGCGGGTCTTTCACAGGCGCAGTCTCATCGAAGAAGGGCCTGCTGGAAAAAGCGCATTTGGGCACCTGTTTCTTGGACGAAGTCGCAGACCTCTCGCCGGTGTTGCAAGGCAAGTTGTTGCGTGTCATCCAGGAACGGGAAATCCGTCGTGTCGGCAGCACGACACCGATGACGATCGACGTGCGCATCGTCGCCGCCTCGAAAAAGGATTTGGAGCAGATGGTCAAGGCGGGCACGTTCCGTGAGGATTTGTATTACCGCTTGAACGTGCCCGCCTTGACCATCAACATTCCGCCGTTGCGTGAACGGGCCGAGGACATCCCGCTGCTCACGCAATACTTCATCCAAATGTACGGCGGGAAGAAAAACCCGCCGGTGACGGGCATATCGCCGGAGGCCATGGCCTTGCTGAACCGGTATTGGTGGCCGGGCAACATCCGGGAGCTGGAACACGCGATCGAGCGCGCCTTGGCGTTGACACCACATCCGGTCGTCTTTCCGGAAGACCTGCCGCAAAGCATCCAAAGCGCAACGGTACAGGCCGCCGCCCAGGCGCGGGGATGGGTGACGTTAGCTGAATTGGAAAAAGATCATATCCTGCGCGTCCTGGAGGCTCACAACCAAGATCTAGGGCGGGCCGCAGCCATTTTGGGCATCCATCGCAAGACGCTTTTGAGAAAGCTTCGATATTTCGGCTTTCCCTGCTGAGGGACAGCTTGTCCCTCCCTGGACAGAGCGTCCGAACATCAGGGGTCTTTCCTCGGGCACTCGCTGAGAAACCCAATCGGTTGGCTTCCCTGCATTTGCGCCTTCAGGGTCCGAAGCTTGCTTCATCGCTTCATTGATTACCGCCGCCTTTCAAGCCTTCACGTAGCGCCAGACCTTGAATCAACCCCTGAATTAGCTTGGTGATGTCGGCGCTCGGAGAAATGATGGGCACCCCTGATGACACCTGGGCTGAGACACGACATCCGTCCAATCCTATCGGGACATCCGGCGCGCGATCTAACTGTGTAGCCGCACCGCATATGGTCTCACTCACGCAGCTCCTCACCACGGAACCCTCCCCACACTCTTGCCGCACTTTGTGCTGCCGCCGGCTGAGCGCCACGCGAAGGGCGACTCTCCCAATCCCCCCGGCTTCCATCCGGTGATCGCTATGGCGGCGAGCGGCCATACGGAACAGAGCCACCCTTCGAGAGGGCTTCAACTTGATGAAGACCCTCAGTTCCAAGCACGCATGTGGCGGATTGAACGCCTTGGCTGGTGGGCCATTGTAGGAATCATACTCGCCGCGGCTGCCGGCCTCTTCGGCCATGGGTTTGCGAGCCGCGCGACCATGGAGATCACCGATCCTGCACAGCCGGGCCGAACCGTAACGTTGGATTATGAACGCTTCGGACGAACGCACAGCGAATCGCAATTCATTGTCTCACGCCAGGCTGACCCGCTGGACGGCGGCACCTGGTCCCTGTGGCTTTCGGGCGATTATCTGGCCGAGGTCGAAGGGCCGCACGTCACGCCGGGCGCGGTCTCCGAAGAGCCTGTGTCGGACGGCGTACGCTACCGCTTCTCCGTTCGAGAGGGACCGCAAACGGTGCTGTTTCGCTTCAGGCCTCAACAGCCAGGAAGCCTCTCCGGCTCGTTCCGCGTAAACGACGGCCCGCCGGCAACGTTTCACCAATGGCTCTTTCCGTAGAATCGAACCCCGGACAGAGGCACGGACAACACTCAGGAGGTGACACATGGATGCTGTGATGCGCGCCTCGGCTGTCTATTTATCGCTGCTGCTCATTTTCCGCCTGGCCGGTCGCCGGACCATGGCACAGATGACGAGCTTCGACTTCGTGTTTTTGTTGATTATCAGCGAGGCAACACAGAACGCGATGCTCGGCGACGATTTTTCATTTACCAACGGCGCGCTCGTCATTCTCACCCTGGTGGGACTGGATGTGCTGCTGTCCCAGGTGAAGCGCTGGTATCCGGTGGCGGAAAAATGGCTAGATGGCAAGCCGACTATTATCGTGGCACAAGGACACCCAATCACTGATGTCATGAATCGGGCTCGGGTGGATGAAGGCGATGTGCTGATGGCGGCGCGTGAAACACAAGGGCTGGAACGGATGGATCAGATCAAATATGCTGTGCTCGAAAAGAGCGGGGGAATTTCGATCATCCCGCGGTGATTACAAACCCTTCACGATCTTTCCCGTTTCTGCGTCTACACGGAGGTGCCGAGACTGATTCCGCGTATCGATGATCTCGACATCGTAAAACACGTGGTTTCCCGACTGTCCGAGTTCGGCGCCCACGGCTCGCCCCGGTGCCTGGGTTTCGGCGATCTCTGCGGCTTGCGACAGCGTGATCGTGGCATGGCGCAGCCAATAGCTTTTGCCTTGTTCTTCTGCACAGGCGCCCAATGTGACAGCGGACAAGACCATCAATACGGTTAAGAGTGCTCGCATGTCCATATGCCCTCCCTCCTGCACGGCGTTAGACTCCGGTGGCCGGTAAAGTATAGCGCTCTTCGATCGCGTTGGCCACGCGTTTCCGGCTGTCGTGCGCTGAAAGGTCGGGCATGTCCTCCACTTCGTGGACGATCTGGGCCAGGGAAGGATCCTTAATGGCCGTTTCCATCCAGTGGGAATAGTCTCCTTGTCGGAGGTGATGCAGCCAAGTCTCGTCGTCCACACCCTCCGCCAGTTGACGGAACATGATAAGGTTCTGGGCGCGCAGGTTCAACTTGCCGTCGGGACCGCGGAAGTAGAAGCTGCGATCCGGAGGCAGCTCACCCTCCGCATATTTGCGACGATGCCGTTGCCGCTCCGCACGCGGCAGCGCAGTCAGCAGTTTCTCGGCCGGCCGATCTCCGACTCGATGCCACAACAGGGCCTCGCCAGCTTTGAGCTCCCCATCGGACTCGGCGGTCATCCGCCGCCGTTGATGACTCGCGATGGATTGCAAGGTCGCCATCGGGTCATGCCCGACGGCTACGGCAAGATCGATCGACTTGAGCACCTCGGGGGCCAGCCGATCCGGATGCACGGTCACGAACAGCATGCTCTGCAGATCGCGGGCGAATTCTCGCGTGGCGCTCCAGGTTCTGGGTAGAAGGTGGTGCGCTTCGTCGACGAGAATGCGATGGGGTCTGCCGGTCAGCAGGCGCCGTTCTTGGAGTTTTGGCAAGAGTTCCAGAAAGAACGCAGGACGGTCTTCCAGGGGAAGTCCAACCAGATTCACGATGACGTGCGCCGTGGGATTCTCCAGCGCAGTGATGATCTCGGCTGCTGTCGGGCCCCGCTGGGAATTTCCGAATATGATCATCTTTTCCATCGACGGGTAATCGCCCTCCGGATCGATGACACAGGTCTGGTAGCCCTGGTCGATGAGTTGCTCGAGCAGCGCGTGCGCGAGTGTCGATTTGCCGCTGCCGGACGTTCCGGCAATCAACAAATTCTCTCCGACCGGTGATATCGTCACCGCGTGGTCCGTCCGGTTCTTTCCCAATTTGATGAGGTGTCGCGTGCTCCGCTTCGCCTGACCGGCCATGTCGTCAGCGACCAAGGCGAGCAACGCCTCAGCGGTACCTGCGCCATTGTCCTGAGCGGTGACCCAATCGGCTGCGTCGCGCAGCGTCGGGACGGCACTGGCCACGGCGACGGCAAGCTCGCTGGCCTGAAACAGCGCATGGTCATTTTCACTGTCTCCGATACCGACCACCTCATGGGAGGACAGCTGCAATTCCTCCAAGGCAGCCGCTAGGCCCGTGGCCTTGTTGATGCCCGGCGGAAGGACCATGACCGATTCCCGGTTAAAGATGACGTGATGTTCAAGTCCGAGGTCCCGAATGGCCTCCATGATCGGAACCTCGTGCGGGCGGACCGTGGCGATGATCGAGTCTCCCACGTCGAGAGGCGTCACCGCCCTGCGTTTCAACACTTCAATCAGCGCTGGCGACGCCCGGTCCGCCAGCAGCCGTTGGTCGCGCGTAGAAGGACGGTACAAGACCGCTCCGTTTTCCGCTACGATCCTGGCGCATAGCGTGGCTTGTGGAAAGAGGGGCAGGAGTTCGCTGAGCATCCGGCCGGTCACAAGGATGAATTTCCTTCCCGATGCGACGAGCCGCTCGAGCGCGGTCACGGTCGAGGGGTGCACGATGCCGTCCTTGGCCAAAGTTCCGTCGTAGTCTATGGCAACTGCAGCAAAGCGCATGTCCACACCAGGCCCCGGAGGGGGAGGAAGTACCGACCCTCCCCTCCCCTGGTACACACTCCAGAACCAATTTGTTTGAACGAGCGACCGGCATGGAAGCCACGGTCGATGCCGGTCAGAGATTATATATCAGCAGGAGCGCCTTAGGCGGCCAGTGGGCGTGTCAGCTTCAGATCGTCTTGGATCTCGTCGGCTCCCGCATCCCAGGCCAGCTCGATCGCCAGCGCCCGATCCCAGTTCGTGGGCACCGAACCCCGCAACGTGGCCACGCCGTCCACGACGAACACGGTCACGTCATGCAA
>DATIGH010000051.1:0-16571 GCA_035454845.1 Nitrospira sp. | reverse complement strand
GACTGAAATGCCGATGACAGCGACGACCTGCTTAGTCTGATACCTGATCTCAGTTGCCCGGTCCTCATCGTGTGCGAGGCGCAAATTCGCCATATCGTCCTGCCTTGGCCATCACCCCCACATGTGCCCCCCTACTCTGTATAGGTATAGGGTCTATCACTAGGTGATCCACCATCCACTAGGATTTGCCCTCGCATTCAGTAGGAAGGTTATGTAGCTGCGTATTAAGCGAGACAGGGAGCTTTACATGAAAATTTCTTTATGTAGGCATCATTTTCAGTGTCAAAGTCCTTGACAGGCGTAGAAAAGCAAGGTGAACGCCCATCCTCAAAGGTTTTTCGATAACTTATTGGGGTCACGCATCTCTTGCCAAAGACTCTGAAGCGTCAAGATCTTTGACAACTGCTCTACTTGCCAGTTCTCCAATGGCCATGTTTTCAATCGCTTCCATCCAAGGTACAGAAAATGCTGTTTATTCCTACTGAACATTGTCTTGGAGGACCCTTATGAAATTCCTGAAGGACCATACTCTTCACGTTCTGTTTATAGCGCTCGGTTGGCTCATGCCAATCCAAGCTTTTGCTTCTTTTTCGGGAACCCCCGTACCGGAGCCAATAAGCCTGATATTGCTCGGAAGCGGTCTTGTGGGGTTAGGCGCGGCAGAGCTCATCCGTCGTCGCAGAGAAAAGTAGAACCACGCTCAAAGACTGATAGCAGAAATTCGTACACTAGGAGGGATCGCAATGAAGCTTCTTAGAGACAGCGCTTGTGTTCTTGGTTTGGTTGCTACAGGAGTGCTCCTTCCCCTTCAGGCCTACGCTACGGAGCCTGTTGGAGTACCTGAACCAGTCAGTCTGGCTTTGCTTGCTGCCGGTGCTGCCGGTGTGGGCGCCGCAGCGTGGATTCGCCGACGCAAGGACAAATAGGAAACGTCGGAAACTGAACGACTAGGCTTGCAAGGCAACAGTTCGATCGAAGGCCAGTTCCTCAACGGGGACTGGCCTTCGAATTTCGGGAGGACATGCTGCTCTTCTCCTCATGGGTCAGGCCCCTGAGAAAACTCGTGATCTCCCCCTGAATCTCGTCTCGGACACGACGGAATACTTTCTCTCGTTCAGCCTCGGTGCCTTCTGCGGCCGCTGGATCAGTAAAGCTCCAGTGCAATAGCATGCCGGCGTCATGGAAAACCGGGCAGGATTCTTTCGCGCGATCGCAAACGGTGATGACATAGTCGAAGCGTCCGCTCAAAAATTCCGCAACATGCTTTGAGCGCTGCCTGCTGATGTCCACGCCGATGTCCTTCATCGCGTCCACCGCGCCAGGGTTGACTCCCACGGGATGGGTTCCGGCACTGAATGCTTCAAAGACATCCCCAGCCATGTGGCGCAGGAGTCCCTCTGCCATCTGGCTACGCGCTGAATTGCCGGTGCAAAGAAAGAGGACTCGCTGTTTCATATCACGGCCTCTCTTGGAAACCACTGTCGTGTGTCGTTACAAATGCGGCATACGGACAGCATGACCGGAACCTCCACCAACACGCCAACCACCGTGGCCAATGCGGCTCCGGATTCCGCTCCAAACAAGGCAATCGCGGTGGCGACGGCGAGTTCAAAAAAGTTGCTGGCCCCGATCAAGGCGCCCGGTGCGGCAACCGCGTAAGGCACACGCAACCGATGCATCAGCGCATAGGCCAGTGAGGCGTTCACATACACCTGCAATAAGATGGGAATGGCAATGAGCGCCACATGCCAGGGTTTCCCGATGATGTTGTCGGCTTGAAACGCAAAAATCAGGACGAGGGTCAGTAACAACGCGGTGATCGTGATAGGGGCAAAGCGGGGCAAGAATGTCTGCTCAAACCAACTCGGACCATGCTGCCGGATCAGCCACCACCGAAGTGTCGTGCCGATCGTCAGCGGAATTACGATAAACGCCAGAACCGAATACCACAAGACGCTATAGGGTACGGCCAATGTCGACGTCCCGCTGACGAGCAATCCGATGATAGGGGCAAAGAGAACGAGCATCAACAAATCGTTCACCGTGACCTGCACCAACGTGTAGGCTGGATCGCCGTCCGTTAAATAGCTCCAGACGAAGACCATGGCGGTACAGGGCGCGGCAGCCAGAATGATACAGCCTGCGATATATTGCTCGGCCTCGGTTGGGGTCAGCCAGGCTGCGAACACATGTCGAAAGAACAGCCAGGCGAAAAAGGCCATGGAGAAAGGCTTCACGAGCCAATTGACGAAGAGCGTGACGAACAAGCCGCGTGGACGCTGGCCGACCTGTCGCAATGCCGTCAGATCGACTTTCATCATCATCGGAATGATCATGAGCCAGATCAGCACGGCGATGGGAAGGTTGATATGACTGCCTTCGCCGAATTCAGAGGCGCGCAACCGGGTCACGAGATCGGGGAAGGCTCTGCCGAGCGCTACGCCCGCGACAATGCAGAGACCGACCCAAAGACTGAGATAGCGCTCAAAAGGATTCAGCCGCTTTCGCTCAACCGATGCAGGAATCGTGAGAGTCGCATCCATGAAACGAAACGGGCTCCTTCTCGTTATGCACAACAGGTCGTGGCGCAGCAGGATCTTGTCTCTTTGGGTTTGACAGCTCGAATGAACCCGCTTATGAACTTGCCATCGATCGCTTTGGCCACGGTCTCGACATTAAGACCGGCGCCCATGAGGAACTCCCGAGCATCGGCAGCCGAATAGATCCGGGTGGGTTCAATGCTCGTCTGCTCAAAGCCGGCTTGTTGGAGTTTCGCGAGGTACACGGCTTCCTCCAAAGCTCCCGCCACGCACCCAGCCCAGAGCTCCACACTGTGGCGAATCTCCTGCGGCATCGTGCCGCGGACGACGATGTCGGACACGGCCAGGCGCCCGCCCGGTTTGAGCACTCGGAAGGCTTCCTTGAAGACTTGATCCTTGTCCGGAGAGAGATTGATCACGCAATTAGAAATGATCACATCGACGGAATTATCGGGCAAGGGCATCTGCTCAATGTCGCCTTTGAGAAATTCGACATTCAGCACGCCTGCCTTCTGCTGGTTTTCTCGCGCCAAGGCGAGCATCTCGTCGGTCATGTCGAGGCCGTATACCTTGCCGGTTGGCCCCACTCGGCGGGCCGAGAGGAAGACATCAATCCCGCCTCCTGATCCGAGGTCCAGGACCGTCTCTCCTGGTTGGATGGTGGCCAATGCCGTAGGGTTGCCGCAGCCGAAGGAGGCACGAACGGCTTCGGCCGGGAGGCCTGATGTTTCGTCTGTTCCGTAGAGATTGCCGGTGATCGGATCGAGGGCCTCTCCTTCAAGCAGGCTGCCTGTTCCGCAGCAGGAAGGCTTGCCATTCTTTGCCTGACGGGCGGCCTGACCATACTCGGCTCGAACGTGCTCTTTGATCTCTGATGGATTGTTCATCGAACGCCTCCAATCAATAAATGTTGATGCTTGAAGTCAAAAAAAAGCGCTCAGCAGCACCGACCGGCCGAGGCGGCAGATTTCGCAGACTGCTTCAACGCCCGAACCAGTTCCTCAAGTTCCTTAAGGGCGTCCAGATTGATCGAGTAATAAATCCATCGTCCCTCTCGCCGATCCTCGATGAGCCCAGCTTCCTTAAGAACTTTTAAATGGAACGATAATCGAGATTGCGCCGACTTCAACGTATCCATGAGATCACACACGCACTGTTCTCCTTTTTGGAGATGGCTCATAATCTCAAGTCGGGTTTCATCCGAGAGAGCGTGAAACAGTTTGATAGCACGCGAAGCCTCTCGTGTCGCCACCGGAATCATGGAAGCATATATATCAATAAAAGTTGATTGATGTCAACCGGTCGACATGCCAAGCGGCATACCCATTAAGATTTGACCATCCCTTCGTGCATCCTTTTTGGTGCCCCGTCGTCTGTATCAGTGACGGAGGCATTGGGCCCCCGTTGTGGCAATAAAAGGAGGAAGGTTATGAGACCTCATATTTCGCTCGATGTTCGGGATGTCGGGACTTCTGTCCGTTTTTATCAGAAGGTGTTTGACGTGGCACCGCAGAAACACACTGCAGATTATGCCAAGTTTGATTTGCGGACCCCGCCCTTGAATCTTTCTCTCGTGGCTAGCACCGGGAAGGTCAGTTCTGTGAACCACTTCGGCATTGAAGTGCTATCTCTCGAAGAAATCGCTTCGTGGAAGGAACGCCTGCAGCAGGAAGGTATTATCGAGCGAGTCGAAGAGAATGTGGCGTGTTGTTATGCACGACAAGACAAGGTCTGGGTTTCCGATCCAGACGGGAATGCGTGGGAGATTTTCACTGTCCATGAGCAACTCGAGGTAACCGGGCCGGTTTCCAATACTGGGTGCTGCATACCCAAGCGGCACAGCTCTGGCGCAGAGACATCAGTTTGTTCTTGACGGGATGGATCTTCCAAGGGCGGCGGTTTACACAGCGTCGCCCTCACGCTAAGCTTTAGACACATAGGATCAATAAATGAGTGAGCCATCATGACGAGCCCAGCGACGATTTGGGACGATGTCCATAGGGGTCTGCGGACGTTCATTCGCAAACGGGTGAACAGTGAAGAGGAGGCCGACGATCTCTTACAAGAGGTATTTTTGCGAGTGCATCGACAATTGGGTCAGCTGAAACACCCGGACAGACTCGTGTCGTGGGTTTTTCAAATCGCCCGTCATGCCATCATTGATCACTATCGGTCCGTAGAACGGCGCGCCGAGATGACAATGGGGCTCGCCAGTGATATCGAGGAAAGGATCGTGAGCTCTGACGGCACTCGCACAATGTCTGACGAAGCAAGCATGGAGTTAGCTGGTTGTCTCAGACCGATGGTAGAGAGATTGCCTGCAAAATATCGCGAGGCTGTCACGTTGGTTGAGCTCGAAGGTCTTACCAATCAAGAAGCTGCTTCCCGGCTCGGAATCTCCGTTGCCGGCATGAAATCACGCGTGCAACGAGGACGTCACCAACTCAAGGACATGCTTGATGACTGTTGTCTTATTCAGCTGGACAGCCGGCGCGGGATCTCTGATTATGAGCTTCGGCGTCCAAACTCATGCGACGGCTGACCGCAAGTGCTTCACGAGGGTTTGCGATAGGAATGGCTCGGCCAGTTGCTGTCTGGCCGGCGGTATGGGAGCGGAGATTTATGCCGAATGAACAATCGCTTGATGAGAAAAGCGATGGTCGTCAGCGTCGCGGCCTGAAGGAGTCGGGCAAGCATGTGGAGTCACCGAACGAAACTATACACCCAGCCGAACGGGTGAAGCAAACAAGGGAGGACCCAAGCTATCGCTCCGCCTCCGTAAGATGATTTTCTTCGTCGAGCTCGTCGATGTCGGGTCCTGTCTTGCCTTTGGTCCCGGAAGGATGGAGGCCGTACTTCTTCAGCATCTTGTAGAAATCAGCACGGTACCGGCCTGCAAACTGCGCCGCACGTGAGATGTTACCACCAGTCAGTTGCAAGACATTCTTGAGATAAGTCTTTTCGAACTCCTCCTTCGCTTCAGTGAGCGGTTTCAATTGCGAATCGGGGGCGGTGCCGATCGAGGGCAACAGGTCCGGCGTAATCATATCCTGTCTCGACATGACGACGGCTTTTTCGATGGCGTTTTCGAGTTCCCGCACATTGCCGGGCCAGAGGTTCGTCACGAGACGGTGCAGAGCGGCCGGCGTAAAGCCCCGGATGTCTTTGTTCGCGCGTTTCGCGCTGCTGGCCAAAAAGTATTGGGCCAGAATGGGAATGTCGTCGCGACGGTCCCTGAGCGGCGGAATGAACAGGGGCACGACCGAGATCCGGTAATACAGGTCGTTACGGAAGCTGCCGTTCTTGACGGCTTCGCCGAGATCTTTATTGGTCGCCGCGATGATCCGGACGTCCACTTTGGTCGGATGTTCAGCGCCGACTTCACGCACCTCGCGCTCTTGTACGGCGCGGAGGAGTTTGACCTGCATGGACAACGGCATCTCCCCGATTTCATCCAAGAATAACGTGCCGCCGTGAGCGCTCTGGAACAACCCTTTCTTGGGGCCATGAGCGCTCGTGAAGGCGCCCCGAACATGACCGAAGAGTTCCGATTCGAACAACGTTTCAGGTATGGCGGCGCAGTTCAACGCCACAAAAGGCCCCTTACTCCGCCGGCTGTTGGCATGGGTAACGCGGGCGAAGACCTCCTTGCCGGTCCCGGTTTCTCCGAACAGCAGCATCGTGGCATCCGAATCCGCGACCTGAATGACCTGTTGCAGCAGTCGCTGCATGGCGGGGCTGCGGGCGACGACGTTTTCCATGCCGTAGAGCTCATTGACGAGGGATTTCAGCCGCTGAATCTCCCGGCTCATGCGTTGCGGTGCAAGGCCTTCTTCGATCTTCGCCTTCAGCTCCTTGTCGTCGAAGGGCTTGGTGAGATAGCCGAACGCTCCACGCTGCACGGCCTCCACGGCATTAGGAATACTGCCGTGTGCGGTCAGGATAATGACCGGCAGTCCGGGATGGATGCGCAGCAGTTCCTCGGCGACGTCCAAGCCGTCCTCGCCTCGCAGTCGGAGGTCCGTGATGGCGAGATCGAAGCGATTGGTCTTCGCGACGCTGATGGCGTCGCGGCCCGACGTGCAGGCCGTCACGGCAAATCCCATGGCGGTCAACCGCATTTTGACCAGCTGCAACAATCCCTCTTCATCGTCGATTACGAGAATGTGCTCTTGTTCCATGACGGTAGTCATCCTTTATTCTGTTACGGATTGGACGGCTCAGGCGTTGTCGGCGGCACAACAGTGGATGGTGGACGGATTGGCCGAACTTTCTCCCGCATCTCCTGATCAATGCGCTTCAACGCTTCCAGCTGGCTCGACAACTCATCGATTTTTTTATCCCGCTCAGAAAGTTGTTTTTGCAGCGCCTGCACGTTGTTCCCGTCGGTGGCACCTTTGGGTGTGTCTTTCTTGCTCGGCGAGATCTCTTTACGGTCACGCTCGGCCGCCAGTTCCCGCTGCAACTGGTCGAGCACCTGGGCATCCGCATCCTTGCTGCTGCGGAGTTGCTGAATGGTCATTTCCCGATCAAGCAAGTCTCGCACCAGGCGATCGGAAGTCTGTCCCATCGTCAGTTGATTCTCCGACACCGCAGGCGCCGCCATCACGGACACGAACCAGGACCGCCCAGGAGGAGGCGATTCCTGTTGTATTTGTTGGAGCCACAGCCGGCTGGACGTGGCGAGCTGGCTTTTCGGCGCCAGCGCGATCACCTTCTCGAAGTTCTTCGTGGCAATGTCTCTACTCTCGTATAACCCTATGAGGGCACGGGTGAAATATGCATGGTCGCACGAGTTATGTTCCTGGCATTTGGCGGTAACGGCCTCTTGTTTCTTGCCCAGCAGATGGAAAACGCGGGCATCGGATGGTTCCACGCGAAAATACGGTTGCGACATCGGTGGTGACGAAGACAACGCAGCGCAGCCTGGCGCCAGCAACACAAGTACCGCCCAGGCGGCTCTGATCGGCTTTAGGCCGCTGCGCCCGGTTTTGTCAGCCGAAGGATAAACCGTACAGTGGTGCCTTTCTTGATTTCGCTTTCGATCCAAATCCTGCCTCCGTGTGCTTCGACGACCTTTTTGGCCAGAGCCAACCCCAGCCCGCTGCCTGGGACCGAATGTCTCGATTTTGTACTGCCTTGATAGAATCGCTCAAAAATATGCGGCAGTTCGTCGGCTGGGATGCCCGGCCCCACGTCGGACACGGCGACCTCGAGGACGCCCGCCTTGTGGTCGGCCTTCATGTGCGTTTTGACGATGCCACCCTCGGGGCTGAACTTCAATGCATTTGATAGCAAATTGTCCATGACTTGCTCAATACGAATCGCGTCCGCTTTGACCCAGACCCGCTGCGCGGGAGCTTCGACGACGAGCTGCACGTGCTTCGCATCGGCCAACAGACGGATCTTGTTGACGGACATGTCGGTGATCCGCTTCAAATCTGTCGGCACGATTCGATATTCCATCATGCCCGCGTCCATTTTGGAAAGATCTAGAATAGTGGAGATCAGCGTGATCAGCCGCCGGCTGCTGTCCGCCATGATGCGCAGCGTGGTCCGTTGCTCATGGGACAGAGGACCGGGAATCTCATCCAACAATAGATGGGTACCTTCCTGGATGGAGGCCATGGGCGTGCGCAGTTCATGAGACACGTGAGCGAGAAATTCACCCTTCATGTCATCCAGTTCTTGCAGCTTTCCGCCCATCCAGTTCACAGTGTCAACCAAGTCCCGCAGTTCGCTGGGCGCCCGGATGTTCAACGACGCTCGAAAATTCCCCTGCCCGATTTGCTTGATGTGGCCCTGTAACTGACGGAGTGGTCGAAGAATTGTGTAGCTCGCTACACCCGCCAGTCCGATCCCAAACACGAGTGCGAGGAGGACCAATTGCTCAGTAATGGCCTCTGCTTGGGCCGAGCTTTCCCGTGAGCGGCTGACTCCAGCGCTGATGGCGCTTTCGTGATAATTGACATAGTGATCGAGCGTGGACGTCATGTGGTCCATCACTTGATTGCGCCGCGCTTCATAGTCCGGAGACACTGAACCGGGTGGGCTCGTCGCATTTTCCAGTTCCGCATGAAACAACGCCAGCCGGTCTTGTTGATAGCGCTTGGCCTGTTCGAGCAACTGGCGCCCTTCGACGGAGGCGTCCTGCCGCAGGAGGCCTTCAATGCCCCGGTGAAATTCCTCCACCTCTTCGTCGAAGTGCTGCAGGAACTGCGGATCGTGGACGGCGAGGTACTTCTTCTCGCTGTTGAGTTGGTTATAGGCCACGACTTGGACGTGCTTGGCTTGCTCAATGGCCGGATAATGTTGTGACGCGAGCGTCGTGCTTAAGGCCGACAGCTGGCGCAGTTGAAAGAGGGCGTAGAAATTTACCCCGGCCATCACGACAATGATGAGCAGCGACGTCAGGACGATGCGCCAGAAAATAGACAGCCGCACGAGCGAAGCTCCCTGTATGTTCTCAGGTAATGCGTGCGCTTTAGGTGTAGGTAAATCCATACACTAATTTCATCTCCGGCTCAAGAGTTAACCGCGTCTGCCGCCTCGGGTCGGCTCAAGACTCCCAGGAAGCCAATGGCCCTAATCGTTCCCCTTGAACTGCGATGCGAATTGCCTCTGGCGGTGGGAGGATCGAGAGAGTGATGCAAAGAGATGGCCACGAAACAAGAGGATGGCTACGGCCAAGGGTGGTGTGAAGATGAGGATAAGGTACTGAGCCAGCTCAGGATCGACGCCGAAGGACGACAACCAGCTGCCGAGAATCATGAAAGGAAAGATCAGGATCTGGGAGAAATCCAACCCGGCACCTCTGCCAACCCTGTGCGAGAGAAGAAAAAACGACTTAAGGCCGCCCGGCGTTGCGACGAGAGGCAGCAACAGCAGTGCCATCGGCAAGAACCATTCGATCCAATTTTCCAGTACAAACTCGTAGGCACGCTTGAAAATATCCAAGGGCGAGTCATGAGGCATCTGATAGATGACTTCTGGAGCAGGATTGAGCAGGATGAAGATCAACAGCATCACGGCGTAGGAGATCAATGGACCGTTGGGATTGTGCTGGGTGCCCATGTCGAGAACCATTAGGGGAATCCAGAGCACGAATAACACGCCGATGACGTCCCAAAAATAGTGCCCAAAGCTATCGAAGACATCCCGGATCGTGATTGTCCGGGCATAGGAGACCCCCTGCTCGATCAGGCTGAGCGTCATCCCGACAAGCAGGGCATTGACGGCGCCGAGAAGAAATCCGCCTGCCATCCCCAGCGGCGCGGCGATTTGCTGGGCAAGAAGCAGAAGAAAGAGGAAGGCGATGACGGCGATGATCGTGATCCACCCTCTCAGCAGCGACTGCCATGTTTTTCGCAGCGCCTGCCCATAAAGATCGAAGGCAGCTAAGAGTTGTTTGCCCATGGCTGACAATATCCGGTGGCTCCCGCAGGGTCAAGGCAATGAGCCGGCTATGTTGACTTTCCTTTTTCCTATGATTATGTCGAGCATTGAAGGATATCTCTAAAATCGACGAGGTACGGCATGGATATGAATCGTATGACCATTAAGCTTCAAGAAGCCCTCCAGACGGCTTCCTCACATGCCATGCGCCGAAGTCATCAGGGCATGGACGTCGAACATCTGCTGCTCGCTTGTCTCGAGCAGGAGGGGGGCATTGCTCCGGCGCTCTTTGAGCAGGCCGGGGTTTCGTTGCCTGCCGTACGTCAGGCTGCCGAACAGGCGTTGGGCAAACTGCCTCAGGTTCAAGGGGCCGGAAGCGGGCCCGGTCAGTTGCACATCACTCCCCGCCTCAACCAGGTCCTGACCAAGGCCGAAGACGAGCAGCGCGCGCTCAAAGATGATTTTCTCAGCGTGGAGCATGTCCTTCTCGCCATGGTGCAAGAAGGCGGCGTCTTCAGGAAGCTCGGGCTGTCAAAGGACAAGTTTTTAGGAGCGCTGCAGCAAGTCCGAGGCAACCAACGCGTGACCTCGCAGGATCCTGAGGGGACCTACCAATCGCTCGAAAAGTACGGCCGCGACCTGACGAAGTTGGCCGGCCAGGGAAAACTTGATCCGGTGATCGGGCGGGACGATGAAATCCGGCGCGTCGTGCAGATCCTCTCACGGCGAACCAAGAATAACCCTGTGCTGATCGGAGAACCTGGCGTCGGCAAGACCGCGATCGTCGAGGGACTGGCCATCCGCATCATCAAGGGAGATGTTCCCGAGGGCCTAAAGCAGAAACGGGTTGTGGCGCTCGATATGGGCGCTCTCGTTGCGGGAGCCAAATTCCGCGGAGAGTTCGAAGAACGCTTGAAAGCGGTGCTCAAGGAAATTCAGGCGTCGCAAGGCCAGGTGCTGTTGTTCATCGATGAATTGCATACTGTCGTCGGCGCTGGCGCAGCTGAGGGCGCCATGGATGCCGCCAACCTCCTCAAACCTATGTTGGCGAGGGGCGAATTGCATTTGATTGGCGCGACGACGCTTGACGAATATCGCAAACATATCGAAAAGGATGCGGCCTTGGAGCGGCGTTTTCAGACCGTGTTCGTCGATCAACCCACGGTCGAGAATACGATCTCAATCCTTCGCGGCTTGAAAGAACGCTACGAGGTGCATCATGGCGTGCGCATCAAGGATGCGGCGCTCGTGGCGGCCGCCAAACTGTCTCACCGCTATATCGCCGATCGGTTTTTGCCTGACAAGGCGATCGATCTCATGGACGAAGCGGCGGCGCGGCTCCGGACGGAAATCGACAGTCTGCCCGCCGAATTGGACGAAGTATCTCGCAAAGTGTTGCAGCTCGAGATTGAACGCGAGGCCTTGCGCAAAGAGAAGGATCCGGTCAGTCAGAGCCGTCTCGAGAGTCTCGAAAAAGAATTGGCGGAACGTCAGCGCGACTTGCAGGCCCTCAAGACCCGCTGGGATTCGGAAAAAGCGTCAGTCGGGAGGCTGAGAAAAACCCGGGAGGCGATTGAAGAGGTCAAGCTGGCCATTGAAAAAGCCGAACGCGCTTACGATCTCAACCGGGTTGCCGAGCTGCGCTACGGCGAATTGCCGCGTCTCGAACGCGAACTCGCGCTTGAGCAGCAACAGTTGGGGAAAAAACAAGGTGAAAGCCGCTTGCTCAAGGAAGAAGTGGACGAGGACGACATTGCGGCGATCGTCAGTCGATGGACCGGAATTCCGGTTTCCCGGTTGATGGAGGGTGAAACCGAAAAGCTTCTCAAATTGGAAGACCTCCTGCATCAACGCGTCATCGGGCAGGACGAGGCCGTTCGCGCGGTCGCGGACGCGGTGCTGCGTGCCAGATCCGGCATCAAGGATCCCAACAAGCCGATCGGGTCCTTCCTATTCCTTGGTCCGACGGGCGTCGGCAAGACGGAGCTCGCACGCGCGCTTGCCGCCACGCTCTTTGACGACGAAGCCAACATGATTCGGATTGACATGTCGGAATACATGGAGAAGCACACGGTCGCCCGCCTGATCGGGGCACCACCCGGCTACGTGGGCTATGAAGAAGGCGGACAGTTGACCGAAGCCGTGCGCCGGCGTCCGTTCTCCGTGATTTTGTTCGATGAAGTCGAAAAGGCGCACCATGACGTGTTCAACGTTCTCCTGCAAGTATTGGATGACGGACGGCTGACGGATTCCCAGGGCCGGACGGTCGATTTCAAGAATACCGTGCTCATTATGACGTCCAATATCGGGAGTCCGCAGATCCTCGAGGCGCAGCAGAAAGGGTCCAGCTATGAGGACGTGCGTTCGGTCGTCATCGCTGAATTACGACGGCACTTCCGCCCGGAGTTTCTCAACCGGGTGGACGAGACGGTCGTCTTCCATCCTCTGGAAACCGATCAGCTCACCAAGATCGTCGAGATTCAGCTGGAACGGTTGCGGGCCAGGCTGGCCGAACGCAGAATCTCGCTGGTGGTATCGCCGCCGGCGCTTCGTTACCTCGGAGAACGCGGATATGATCCGGTCTATGGCGCAAGACCATTGAAGCGGCTGATCCAGCAGGAGTTGGAAACTCCGATCGCCAGACAGCTGGTGAAGGGGGAATTACGGGACGGCGATACGGCGATGGTGGATGTCAAGAAGGACGGGCTGGTCATCGTCCCGACGGTGACCAAGCCCTGAAGGGGCGGTCAGCCGATCTTCACCGCGCCCCCCTGCACATCTTGCGTCGTGCCGCTGGAGCGCTGCTTGTCGACTTTCCATTCCGTCGGGGACACCTCAAGGAGATGTCCCTTGACGCTGTGAAACTCACCTTTCGTGAATGCGACGAGATCCGGTTTCTTGATTTCCATCTGCAGGACGACGTTTTTTGATTCGACGTGGGTCAGCGTGACACGCGAGGGCGTTTTGGTCACCTCGTAGGCGCGGCGGTCATTGAACATGAGGGTGCTGTCCACCAGTTTCGCCGTCATTTTCCCGTTGGCATCGAATACCGCGAAGTTGATCAGGAGAGCATTGGGTTTGACCACCACTTGAATTTGCGGTACACCCTCAATCTCGATCGTACCGTCAGTGTTCTGATACAAGTTTGAACCGACTTCCAAGTCCATCGTGACTCCTTTTGTTCCCAAGGCCCTGATTACGATTTCTTGATGCGGTCGAGAATCAGCGCCACGCAGCCGCCGAGCAATCCTCCGCCGACGATCGTCGTGACGAGCTCCATCAGTTTCATTTCCCAGACCGATCCTTGCGCCTGCATGACTTCCCGCATACCGCCCTGGAGCATGATGACCGCTAACGCCATCGTCGCCCCGACGAGAAACCACCAGACGAACACTTTCACAGTCGCGGCCACGGCACTCCTCAAAAATCGACACGGCGGTCCAGGCTGCGATACTGGATGGCTTCGGCCACGTGGAAAGGGTCGATCGTCTCCGAGGCGGCCAGATCGGCGATGGTACGCGCAACCCTGAGGATGCGCCCGTGCGCTCTGGCCGAAAGGCCGAGCCTCACCATGGAGTGTTCCAGGAGATCCTGCCCCCGCGCGTCGAGCCCACAATACCGCTTCAGATGGCGCGGCTTCAACTGGGCGTTCGTGTAAATGCCGTCGTGGCGGTACCGCCCCGCTTGGCGTTCCCTGGCTTCGACGACCCTCGCCCGGATCCTGCCGGAAGGTTCTGCCGCAGGACCCTCTTCACGCAGATCACGCACAGGGACAGGCGGGACCTGAATGTGAATGTCGATGCGGTCTTGCAGGGGACCGGACAATCTCGCACGGTACTTCCGGATCTGATGGGGCGTACACACACATTCGCGCGAGTGATCCCCATAGTAGCCGCAAGGACAGGGGTTCATCGCGGCGATCAACATGAATCGAGCGGGATACCGCAATGATCCACTGACCCGGGTCAAGGTGACGGCGCCTTCTTCCAGGGGCTGCCTGAGGCCATCGAGCACCGGACGACGAAATTCCGGCGACTCGTCGAGGAACAGCACGCCGTTGTGGGCCAAGGAAACCTCGCCGGGACGCGGAATCGTCCCTCCGCCGATCAGGCCTGCGTCGGAAATGCTGTGATGAGGCGATCGAAAGGGCCGAACGGTCAGGAGAGGGCGATCCATAGGCAGTTGGCCTGTTATGCTGTGCACGCGCGTCGTTTCAATGGCCTCGTCTGGGTTCATCAGCGGAAGAATGGTGGACAGCCGTTTGGCCAGCATGGTCTTTCCCGACCCGGGTGGACCGACCATCAGCACGTTGTGGCCGCCTGCCGCAGCGATTTCCAATGCGCGCTTGGCCTGGTCTTGTCCTCGCACATCAGAAAAGTCCTCGTCATGGATGGGGCTCGCGGCAAAGAGCCGCTCGCGATCCGTTGGCTGGGGCTCAAGCGGGAGTTCGTTTCGAAGGAACGCGACGGTCTCCGGCAAGCTGTGGAGACCGAAGGCAGCGACGCCTTCGACGATGGCGGCTTCAGCGGCGTTGTGCGCCGGGAGCACCAGATCATAACGTTTCCGGCAGGCGAGGCCGATGGAAAGCGCTCCGGAGACCGGTTTGATTTGGCCATCCAGCGATAATTCGCCCGCGAACACGCGCTGGGTGAGCGCATCGGGCGCAATCACTTCTTCGGCAACGAGAATGCCGATGGCGATCGCCAGGTCCAATCCCGCCCCCTCTTTCTTGATGTCGGCGGGGGCGAGGTTCACGGTGATCTTCTTTGCGGGGAAATGGAAACCGGTGTTCTTGAGCGCGGAGCGCACGCGATCGCGGCTCTCGCGAACCGTCGCATCCGGGAGGCCGACCACCGAAAATTGCGGGAGGCCGCCGGCGATGTCGACTTCCACGTCGATCAGATGAGCATCGAGTCCGACCAACGCGACACTTCGCACTTTGGCCAGCATGAGATTTCCCTTTCCGACTGCTGACGCAAGAATTATAGGAAGCGTGCGCATCGGGATCAACAAAAACGCTGTCCAGCACAGCGGAAATGCTTCCATTTGACATCACGAACAGCTCACGGATCGCACGCTGGTGCCCTCCACTTGCCTTCTGTATAATCGCGCATGCATCGGGTCGGCGCGTGCCTGTTTCTTTTGTTGCTCATTGGGGTGGCGATGCCGGTACCGGTGCCACTGCACGCGCAGGGACGCACGCCGTCCGGACCAGTCGGGGCTTCCATGGCACTCTTGGCCACGCTCCAAGATGCCGGTATTCTCCCCCCCGAGGGAAGTCCCGAAGCTAATCGGGTGATTCAAATGGTGATTCAATTTCAAGCGCTGTTCATGAAGAGTACGGACCCTGGGCTACGGCAGTTTGTGGACGAGGCGTTCCGGGCCGCCTTTGCCGCTCGAGCGCAGGACATCAGCGCGGAGTTCCGAAAGGGAGGATGGACCTCGCAGGTCGTGGAGGCTGTGTGCGATCACTATGCGAACATCTCTGCTCCAGAGCGGGTTGAACTATCGCGATCATTCGCCCGCGTCAATATGCGTCCGGCGCATTTTGAGTCGTTGTGTGACCTCTACACCGAGGCTCGAGCGGTGTTCAGCCAGCAGGGCCGCAACATTCATCGGATTTTTGCCGAGCATCGGCGCACGATGCCGGGCGGAAAACGTTTCGACCGAAAGGAGAGACGCGATGGCGACGAAGGCCTACATACTCATCAAGGTGAAGACGGGCCGTACCAAGGACGTCCTGCAGTCATTGAAGAAGCTCGCTGGAGTGGAGCAGGCCCATTCCTGCTTCGGCCAGCCGGATATCTTCCTGTTCATCACGACGCAGGATGAGCGATCCCTTTCCGATGTCGTGATAACCAAGATTCATCAGATCGAGGGAGTCGAAGAAACCGACACGCACATCGTTGCCGACACCTAACGGCCGGCAACGACGTCGCATGTCACGACCGCACCACCTTGAGCTGCGGAACGGTAGCAGGCGTCGGCCGCCTCAACGGCCAGGCAGCCATCGAGGCCGGTAATCGGCGGTGTGGTCCCCGTGCGGATCGCATGGACAAACGCTTGCAGTGTCGCAAGGATCGTGGGTCGTGGTTCCAGCGCCCAAGTCCGAGTGGTACCGTCGCCGTCGATTTTCGTCAGCTCGCGTGACACCCAGTCTGCCTTGACCGTGCCCCTCGCCCCCAGCCATTCGGCGGTTCCCACTCGCTGAACCTCTACACGCGCAACATCGAGCGCACAGACGATGCCGCCGGTTGTCCGTATCTGTGCCTGCACCCGGGTATCCGGTCCTACTTCCGGCTGAGGCTTCATCGTGCATTGCACTTCGCGGATTTCTTCGCCGGTGAGGAAGCGGATCAGATCCAGCAGGTGAACGCCGAGTTCGAGGAGCGCTCCGACCGCCAAGGGTCCGTTCTTGCCGGCGATAAGATTGGCCTTCGTCTCAATGTGGCTGGTAAGTGTGGCCGATTGCAGGCGCCCGATGGTCGGCAACTTTTCACTCAACAGTTGGATGGTCGGATCAAATCGCATGGTCTGAGCCGTCATCAACATGACGCCGTGGTGATCGGCGGCCTCCACCATCTCGCGCGCTTCCCGGCCGTTGAGCGCCAGCGGTTTTTCAACGAGAACAGGCTT
>DATIGH010000050.1:0-3681 GCA_035454845.1 Nitrospira sp. | reverse complement strand
TTGAGGATACTTATAGAGATACTTCATGTAAGAATGTGTCGGCGTGCTGTCGAGATAAAAATAATATTCTTTGACGTCTTCTCCATGGTTGCCTTCACTGTTGGTGAGACCGAACAGACGCTCCTTCAAGATGGGATCCTTCCCGTTCCAAAGGGCCAGCGCAAAACAGAGCTGCTGCTGGTCGTCAGACAGACCGGCGAGGCCGTCTTCGCCCCAGCGATAGGCCCGCGAGCGGGCATGGTCGTGGGTAAAGTAATTCCAGGCGTCGCCGCCTTCGCTGTAATCCTCGCGAACCGTTCCCCACTGACGCTCGCTAAGATATGGCCCCCAACGCTTCCAGGCCTGACCGTCTGTCGACAACCGTTCGTGCTCGGCGGTCATCCTTGTCTTGCTTACCTTCATGGCCTGCGGCCTTCCTGTCGTCGACTGCTTCGGCATATGCGCCTCAGTTGGGCTTCCGGAATGAATCTGCTGCCCTCATCGTCGCCGGCTTCACCCAAACGCAGATGTTGATTTCATGGATGACCGATGTTCCGCTCGGCGTTTATGCATCGCCGTTCCTAAATGCAGTCTTCTTGCCGCCTTCTAGGAGACCCTTGGGGTCGAGAAGCCCGAAGAGCTGGATCGTCTTGGCCACGCAGCCAGTCCAGCCGGTCTGATGGCTTGCGCCCAGCCCCGCCCCGTTATCGCCGTGAAAGTATTCATAGAATAAGATGAGATCCCGCCAATGGGGATCGGACTGGAACTTCTCCGTCCGGCCATAGACAGGCCGCTGGCCCTCTTCATTGCGAAGAAAGATCCGGCTTAGCCGATCGGCGATCTCCTTAGCCACCTCGAACAGGTTCATCATCTTGCCTGATCCGGTGGGACATTCAATTTTGAAATTATCGCCATAGTAGAGATAGTAATTCAGGAGCGCCCGAATCAGGATAACGTTCACCGGCATCCAGACCGGCCCCCGCCAGTTCGAGTTGCCGCCGAACATACCGGTGTCGGACTCGGCGGGTAGATAGTTCACTCGGTACTCCTGCCCGCTCACGTTGAAGACATAGGGATTCCGTTCGTGAAATTTCGAGAGCGCACGGAGCCCGTAGGGGCCCAGGAACTCATTTTCGTCGAGCATCTTCGAGAGGATCCGGCGGAGCCGCTCCTGGTTGATCAGCGCGATGATTCCCCGCTCGTTCACACCGAAATGCCCCGGGCCAGTGGCGTGCATGGATTTCATCAGTCCGGGCATCTGACGGGAGCGCGCAAAAAACGCCTCGACGACCTGCGGAACGAGGTCCCGCTGCCACGCCTCCACCACCGTGGTGGCACACAAGGGCAATAGACCCACCATCGAGCGGACCTTGAGCCGCTGGGCGCTACCATTCGGAAGTCGCAGCAGGTCGTAGTAGAATCCGTCCTCCTCGTCCCACATGCCCTCCGGCCCTGGCCTGTTCATCCCCCCCGCAATAAATAGGAAGTGTTCGATAAATTTTGTCACCATGTCCGCGTAGGTGGGGTCGTGGGGCACCAACTCCACCGCGAGTTCCAACATGTTTTGGCTGAACAGGGCCATCCAGGCCGTGCCGTCCGCCTGCTCAAGGTGGCCCCCAGTCGGCAATGGGGCGCTGCGGTCAAAGATACCGATATTGTCGAGACCGAGGAACCCTCCCTCGAACACATTCTTGCCAAACCGGTCCTTCCTATTCACCCACCAAGTGAAGTTCAGCAAGAGCTTGTTGAAGGCCGCCTTCAGGAAGTTCACATCCGTCTCGCCGCGCAGTGCCTGCTCGGTGCGATGGAGGAAAAGTGTCGCAAAGGCGTGAACCGGTGGGTTCACGTCGCTGAAGTTCCATTCATAGGCAGGAACCTGCCCATTGGGGTGCAGATACAACCCGTGCAACATTAACTTCATCTGCTCCTTCGCGAAGTCCGGGTCAACGATCGAAAGCGGCAGCGTGTGGAAGGCCAGGTCCCAGGCTGCGTACCAGGGGTATTCCCACTTGTCCGGCATCGAGATGATGTCCTCGTTGACCATGTGGAACCACTCCGAATTCCGGGCATTACGATAGCCGGTGTGCAGGGGGTTCGAGTTGTGTTCCTCCAACCAACGATTGCCATCGAAGTAATAGTACTGCTTGGACCAGAGCATGCCGGCGAGGGCCTGGCGCATGACGTTGGCCGCGTCCGTGGAAACGGAAGGAGGGGTGACGGATCGGTAAAATTCATCCGCCTCCTTCAAGCGAGCGGCGAAAATCTCGGCAAAGGCCGGCCCGAAGGGGGATGCACCCACTTTCCTTTCCTTGATCGGCTCAACGGAACCCTGGGTGAGACGCAGGCGCACCGTCATCGCCTGGCCCGGTCCAACCATTTGCCGATAGTGCGCCGAGACCTTCGTTCCCTCCTGTGCAGGATTCACCGCTTCCTTGCGGCCACCCACCACATAGTCATTGATACCGTCTTTGACGTAGGGAGTGGGGTTCGGGTATTGAGGAAAGAGCCGGGCATTGTTTGTTTCATTCTCGGCGAACAGCAGCGGCACCTTGCCTTCGCAGTACAGGTGGTAGGTGCCTAGTGTCGAATGCTGCGCCATGATCCCACTCGTGCCCGCCGGTCCCTGGATCTGCCTGAGTATTGGTTTCTTGGCAGGACCGGCAATCCAGCTTGCCCAGTCATTCCGGAACCACAAGGTTGGCAATAGGTGCAGTTCGGCCTGTTCTGGTCCCCGGTTCACCGCCGTAATCTGCATCAGGATGTCGTCCGGGCCGTTCTTGGCATATTCCACGAAGACATCGAAGTAGCGATCTTGATTGAACACGCCCGTATCGAGCAGTTCATACTCCATCTCATTGCGGGAACGCCGGCGGTTCGTCTCCACCAGATCGGCATATGGGAAGGCGGTCTGCGGATACTTGTAGAGGTACTTCATGTACGAATGCGTCGGCGTGCTGTCGATGTAGAAGTAATACTCCTTAACGTCCTCGCCGTGGTTGGCTTCGCTGTTGGTCAACCCGAACAGACGCTCCTTAAGGATCGCGTCTTTCCCGTTCCAGAGAGCGAGCGACAAACAGAGCCGCTGCTTTTCGTCGCTAATACCCCCCAGTCCGTCCTCGCCCCAACGATAGGCCCGCGAACGGGCCTGATCGTGGGTGAAGAAGTTCCAGGCGTCACCGTTGTCGCTGTAGTCCTCGCGGACAGTCCCCCATTGACGCTCGGTGAGGTACGGCCCCCACCGCCTCCAAGCCTGTCCATCCGTAGACAATCGCTCATGCTCGGCCGTCACGATCGCCGTTTTGCCCTTCATGATCTGTCCCCTTTCCGTCGCTCGCCTTGCCATTGGTGCCTCGTTAATAGACTTCGGGAATGAAGTTCCTGCCCTTCAAGGTCGCCTGGTCGTCGTACTCGTGCTTGTTCGACCGCTTGGGCAGCTTGATCTTCTGAGACGGCATCTTTTTATAAGGAATCAGACTCAGCAAATGCTTGATACAATTCAACCGCGCCCGCCTCTTATTGTCCGACCGCACGAGATACCACGGCGCATGCTTCGTGTCCGTCGCGTCCAGCATCCGGTCGCGCGCACGCGAGTACTCGTACCATTTCTCTCTGGAGGGGAGATCCATAGGACTGAGTTTCCATTGGCGTAGCGGATCCTCGACGCGCGCCTCAAAGCGCCGCTCCTGCTCTTCGTTGCTCACT
>DATIGH010000049.1:0-2771 GCA_035454845.1 Nitrospira sp. | reverse complement strand
AGCGGTCTCACCGCTTCGCTGCCCGCGATTGAAACCTTTCCGAATCAATACAAGGGCTACGAGATTACGATCGAGATACCGGAATACACCGCAATTTGTCCGAAAACCAGCCTTCCCGACTTCGGTACGATCACCGTGCATTACATGCCGGACCGTGAATGCCTTGAACTCAAATCGTTGAAAATGTACATCCATGCGTACCGCAACGTCGGCATTTTCTATGAAAACGCCGTCAATAAGATTCTGCAGGACATTGCGGCTGCCTGCCGGCCGGTCTGGGCGAAGGTCACCGGCACGTTCGCTGCCCGGGGTGGGCTACGCAGCGTGATTGAGGTCCGTTACCCCTAACTCGTCAATCGTTATTCGTCACTCGTCAATCGAGTGATCTGAGCGCATTCTAACGCTCTCCTTCATGGCTACCTACGCCATCGGCGACATACAAGGCTGCTTCTTGTCTCTCCGCCGGTTACTCGACCACATCTCCTTTGATCCACAAATAGATCGACTTTGGCTCGTCGGCGATCTCGTCAACCGAGGGCCAGACTCGTTGGCGACACTGCGGTTCATCAAATCACTCGGCTCATCGGTGTTTCCTGTGTTGGGCAATCATGATTTGTTTCTGTTGGCCGCGGCCGAGGACATCGTCACACTTCGCCCGAAAGACACGATTCAGGACATTCTGGCGGCGGCTGATCGATCAGAGCTCATCGACTGGCTCAGGCGTCAGCCTTTGCATCGGCGCGAAGGTCAGTATCTCATGGTGCATGCGGGCCTCCTCCCGCAATGGACCATCGACGACGCGATCAACCTGGCGCAAGAAGTCGAGGCGGTGCTGGCCGGACCGGACTATATCCCATTGTTGCGTGAGCTCTTTCATGGTCCCGCCCCTCAATGGGATACGGCGCTCAAGGGCACGGAACGTCTGGCGAGCATCACGCGGGTGTTCACTCGCCTCAGGACCACCACTGGCGAGGGGGAACTGTCGAGTTTCTCGGGATCACCCAACGAAGCACCCAAGGGATTTCTCCCCTGGTTCCGTATTCCCGGTCGCCGCAGCAGCGATGCAACCATCATCACCGGCCACTGGGCGGCATTGGGTCTTCATATTGAGCCAAACGTGTTGGCCATCGACAGCGGCTGCGTGTGGGGGCGACAACTCACGGCGGTCCGTCTCGAAGATCGCAGTGTTCACCAGGTTGAGTATGCCGACCGCCGAGAGTGAACTTCGGCCTCCCGACCCTGCCTGGCCTCGTTACTCTCCTCGTCCGTTTCCCTTGTATCGATTCCTCCCGGGCCGCTCCCCTCATCCCCGTCATAGCCCCCAAGGTCATTCTTACGGGGAGGCGACAGCGGTGCCCGTCTTGCTTCGTCCCGAAGAATGGCGACGAATGGCCGACTACCTCTATGCCATCGACCTCTATAACTATGCTTACTGGTGGGAATGCCACGAATTGCTCGAGGGACTATGGCGGGCGGGACAGAAGACGGAACAGGGAAATTTTTTCCGGGCTCTCATTCAATTGGCGGCGGCGAACCTTAAGCGGTTTGTCGGCCATGGGCCGGCAGCGGACAATCTGACACTCAGAGGAATCAGACGATTGGAAGCGCTCCCGGCCCTCTACATGGGCATAGACGTTGCGGGTCTCCTGAGCCATCTCAGAGAGCACCCAGGCGAAGCCGCTCCACTTATCCATTTGCATCTCTGAGAAATGCCGAGAGTAGGAAGGCTCCGACTAGTGGTAGGACTCCGAATCGGAGGGAAACTTGCCTTGTTCGACCTCTTCCTTGTAGCGGCGGAGAGCCTGTAGCGCATCCGCCCTCAAATGCGCATAGGGCTTGACAAACTTTGGAACGAATTCGTCAAACAGCCCGAGCAGGTCATAGACAACCAACACTTGCCCGTCACAATGAGGCCCAGCACCGATTCCGATGGTGGGAATCGTCAATTGTTCCGTGATGGTCTTGGCAAGCAAAGCAGGCATCGCCTCTAGTACGACGGCCACCGCTCCGGCATCTTGAAGTGCCGTGGCATCGGACACGAGCCTCTTTGCCCCCTCCGCACTCTTCCCCTGAACCTTGTACCCGCCATATTGGTGCACTGACTGCGGCGTCATTCCAAGATGACCGAACACCGGTATGCCCACGGCTGTCATCGCTTCGATCCGCTCGGCCATCGCTGCACCGCCTTCGAGTTTGACGGCATGAGCCCCTGCCTGGAGAAACCGGGCCGCGTTGCGCAGGGCATCCTCCCTGCTCGCCTGATAGGACATGAAAGGCATATCGCCGATCACCAACGATTCCCGGGCGGCACCTGCCACAAGTTTCGTGTGATAGAGCATATCCTCCATCGTGACTGACAATGTATTGGATTTGCCCTGCACCACCACACCGAGCGAATCGCCGACCAACATCACCTCAATGCCGGCTTCTTCCAGCAAACGAGCAAAGAGCGCGTCGTATGCGGTGACAACGATGACCTTCTTCCTGTCCCGCTTGCAGCGCTGGAGGTCTGGAACAGTCATCACGCCAGCTGCGCCTTGGTAATGATCTCGCCGAGCCGATGCGTCCCCTTGATGGCCATGATGTGTACGCCGTCGCAGTGAGGACGCACCGCCTTGATGCTCCGGACCGCAATTTCCACGCCGACCTCTTCGGACTTATCGCCCGCCGCTCGTAGCTCATCGATCATCGCCTGGGGAACGGACATGCCGGGAATGTTGGCATTCATGAATTCGGCCATCTTTGCGTTGCGCAACAATAAAATGCCAGCC
>DATIGH010000048.1:0-7508 GCA_035454845.1 Nitrospira sp. | reverse complement strand
GCCGGAACGAGAACACGATCAAGCGGCAGCCCGGGTCTGCACGGGTGACGAAGCGAAGGCACCTGGCGATGCCGGCGGAGCCTACCATCACGTGGTCAAGAGCTGGATCCGCAACGGCGATCCCCTGGCAGTGATGAGAGGCCAAGGCGTCACCCTCAAGTCATTGACAGCCCGGGAGTCGACCGCACTTGCGCGGTATCAGCAGTGGCTCACGATGCCGTTCGATGATTGGGGCTTCGGACAATCCTTCAGCCCGAACTGCACCCATGTGCTGTTCACACACCGCCTCTTCGTCCTGGAAGGGTTTGGTCAGGATCTGTCTATGGGACTGGACCGGCTCGAGACCGATATGCAGGCTTGGCGCGGCGCGCTCGGGCAGTCCAAGACTTTGGCAATGAAGATGCTCGCCGTCACGGCGGTGCAAGACGACGCCTCGGTGGCTTCAGGACTCCTCAGCCGGGTCGAGCTCGACGCGGCTGCGCTCGCCAGGCTGAGCAAAATGGTCCGTCCCCTCGACCAGGTGGAACTCTCCATACGGTGGCCGATGCAAAGTCAGTTTGTGTGGGCGACCAACGCCGTTCGGTCTGAAATCAACGAGGACAAGGCGCAGGACCGTCCGTGGTATGCATCGATAGCCGCGGCCCTGCGCCTCCCCATTCAACGGCGCGCGAACGCGTACGCGGAGTATTACGAAGCGGCTAACAAGGCAGTGGCCGGAGGACGGTATACCAACTTGCCAAAGCTCTCGACGTACGTTCGAACTCCAGCGTCCGGTGTCATCGACTATTTGGCCAATCCTGTCGAGCACATCGTAGGCATTGAGCCGCTGCCGTCCTGGGAGCCTCATGTCGTGCGGATGATCGAGACCGATGCGCAGTTGCGCTTGGCGGGACTGCAGGCCTGGCTCAGGCGAGGATCACAAGATAGCGATGTCCTCATGCGGTTGGCGAAGGCCGGACAAGCCTACTATGACCCCTTTACCGGCCTGCCGATGCTGGTGAATCAGCGTAGGGGGGTCATCTACAGCGTCGGGCATGACGGGAAAGACCAGGAAGGCGATGACCTGCACGATGTCACCGTGCTGATTCCTTTCTCAGGTTCCGATTCCCGGCATCCTGCCGTTTCAACCGCCTCTCGGTAGTCTTCAACTCCCGCTGAGTCCATCTGCTCACCGTTCGATAAGGTACCAGGCGGCGTCGCAGGTCGCTTGACAGCGTCGGGGCTATTCCAGAGAATCCTGCTGGGCCGAGGTCTTCTGGAGGGACGCCCATGAATCGTGGCTGGACATCGCGGTTTCGTCGCGGAGTTCGTTCGACGGGACCAATTCCCACGCAGATCGTGTCGAACGAGGAGTTTACGCCTTGGCCGCGTACTCGCCGGCAGGCTTTCGTGGAGGAAGCGCTCGACCGAATAAGCCGGCACGCGTCGATGCGGCTCGGCGTGAGTCGCAGGCAGTTTCTCAAGACATCAGGAGGCATGGCCGCGGCGCTGATGGCGATGAATTCGATATTCGGAAATGTGTTCGATGTCCTGCAGACAGAACTTTTTGAGCCTGCGGCCTTTGCCGAACGACAAGGAGAACCATTCTTCATTTTCGATGTGCAGACCCATTACGTCAGTGCTGGCTACGATCCAGCCGATACAGAAAGACGTCGCCAGGGTGCGGTGACGAAAGAGGCGTTATTGGGTTTGCGGCGTCGCGCGCGCGAAGCGGGGCTCAATCCTCGGCTGGCCGCCGACCGCGGGACGCTCGATGATCTCTCCTGGCAAAACTTCGTCAAAGAAGTGTTTCTCGACAGTGAAACCTCGATCGGCCTCATCAGTACTCCGCCAGGGCCGTATCCACAGGAAGCGGTGGTCCCGCCGAAGGAGATGGCCCATATCAGAGACGAGGTCAACCGCTTGGCGGCATCACAACGAATGCTGGCCCACGGACTGGCGACGCCGCAGTTGGGCACCGTGGATTTGGAATTTATGGCCATGCAGGCCGAACAGCTGAAAATCGACGCCTGGAAATGTTACACGGGGTCGTGTCCGAGAGGTTTTGACCACGGCTGGTGGATGGACGACGAAAAGATCGCCTATCCCATGCTGGAACAGGCCAGAAAGCTCAACGTGAAGCGGGTGTGCGTGCACAAAGGATTGCCGCTGGGACCGGTCCCGGAGTACAACCACCCGAAGGATCTCATCAAGGCCGCCAAAGATTTTCCGGACATCGCCTTTCTGGTCTACCACTCGGGCTTGAAAACCGCCGCTTCCATCGATGAGACATTTGAGAAGACCGGAGAAATTCCTTGGACCACCGAATTCTGCCGGATGAAGCAAGCCAACCCGGCCGTGCAGAACATTTATATGGAGATCGGATCGAGTTTTGCGCAGCTGGTCATCACTCATCCAGTGGTCTGCGCGCATTTTTTGGGCCAACTCTTGAGCGCGTTCGGTGCCGATCACGTGCTCTGGGGCACGGATTCCATCTGGTATGGAACTCCACAATGGCAAATCGAAGCGTTTCGGCGGTTTCACATTCCCGAACCACTGCTGGAGAGGCACAAGTACCGCGCGCTCACGCGCGACGTGAAAGCCAAGATATTTGGTGTGAACGCCGCTCGCCTGTTTCACGTCGATGTGGAAGCAGTCAGGAATGCCTTGCCCAAGGACGCGTTAGGCCGGCTACGCATCAGCTATCATGAGGAAGGGTCGGAGCCGAGTCACAGGCTCTATGGCTGGGTGGCGCGATAATGATGTGAGGGGTGAGGCGTTAGGCGTCAGGCGTCAGGTGAAATAGCAATACTAGCGTATGTTCTAGATGGAGAAGCCGCACAAAAAGTTAGATCTCTGGAATGCTGCAATGGATCTTGCCATCGCAATACACCATGCGACGCAAGCGTTTCCAAGTGAAGAACGGTATGGCTTGTCCTCTCAGATGCGACGATCGGCCTTGAGTGTCCCCTGTAACGTTGCCGAAGGTGCGGGGCGTCAAACCAAGAAGGAGTTCGTCAATTATCTTCACATGGCACAGGGTTCGCTGAGCGAACTAGATACTCAACTCGAATTTGCGAGGAGAGTTGGATATCTCGGGCAAGGGAGTTGGGCATCTCTCGATGGGGAGCTTCAGAGAATCGACAAAATGCTGAGCGGTCTTATTCGTCATCAGAAAGCAACCATCACCTAACGCCTGACGCCTTACGCCTTACGAGAACGAGGGGTTTAGTCATGAAGAGTGAAATTCTGTATCCGGGGGCGTTTCCGATGGTCCGTGTGGAATTGACCGCAGGAGAAACCATTAAAGCCGAATCCGGCGCAATGGTCGCCTCGTCGCCGACCATTGATGTGGAGAGCAAAATGGAGGGCGGTTTTCTCGGCGCGCTTTCACGAAAGTTTTTGACCGGTGAAAAATTCTTTTTTCAGACGCTGCGGGCAAGTCGTGGGCCTGGCGAGGTGCTTCTGGCGCCGACGGTTCCAGGGGAAATCGTGATGATGGAGCTCGACGGTGTCAACGAATACATGGTGCAAAAAGATGGATTCCTCGCCGGCGCCGAATCGATCAAACTGGAGAGCCAGATGCAGAGCCTGAGCCGGGGCCTGCTGGGCGGGGAAGGGTTTTTTATTTTGAAAGTGAGCGGGAAGGGGCCGCTCCTGTTGAACAGCTTTGGGGCGATCCATAAGATTGAGCTGAAACCGGAACAAGAATATATTGTCGACAACAGTCACTTGGTCGCCTGGTCGGGGACGACGTCCTACAACATTGAGCGTGCGGCGTCGGGATGGGTCGCCAGCTTCACGTCCGGCGAAGGATTCGTCTGCCGGTTTCGCGGTCCCGGCGTGGTGTACATCCAAAGCCGGAATCCGGGAAGTTTCGGTGCATGGGTGCGTCAATTCATTCCCGTGTCCGAATGAGGTGAAGAGGGCGCTTCGCGCATGATGAGCCCCAACGCCCTTTGCTTCGCCGAGCACCTTCCTGCCACGGGAGTGCCGTGTCATGTACACGTATCGCAGACAGGACTGACGGTTCGCTTCGAACCTCCTCGTCCGACAAACAGCCAGATGAGCGTGCCGTTTTCCGCCCTTTCTGTGTCGGCCGGCGGGTTTGACCATGATCAATTGGTCGTCCGCTGGGGGACGGCTCCTGATGCGCATACGCTGTATCTCAAGGATCCCGCTCTGATTCGCTCCTTCCGCTCCTCTGCACCGCCCGACCTGACGAAACACCTGGACGAGACGGCCGCGACCGTTCGGAGAGCACGAAACCGAAGTCGCACGGTCTGGGCTTCCCTGCTGGCCGTCATCGGCGGATTGGTGCTCGTGCTCTGGCTTAGTACCGATGTCCTGGTGCAGTGGGCGGTCGATTCTATCCCGCCGGAGTGGGAACAACGGCTGGGCCAGTCCGCCTACCAAGACTTTCTGCTTCAACAGACCGTCATCACGGAGGGCGCTTCCGTGGCGGCTGTGCATGAAATCAGTCAGCGGCTCATTGAGCACATTCCGGAAAATCCCTACACGTTTGAGATCTCCGTCGTGAAGAACGACGTGGTCAACGCCTTTGCCTTGCCGGGAGGATATGTGGTGGTGTTCACCGGTTTGCTGGAGAAGGCCCACAACGGGGAGGAAGTGGCGGGCGTCTTAAGCCATGAGTTCAACCATGTCCTCCGACGGCATGGCCTCGAACGCATCGTCAAGCAACTGGGCGTGGTGGCGGTGTTGGGCATCCTCCTCGGTGATCAGCAAGGGTTGGCCGGCGTCATGAAACAGATGGGTGTGGAGTTGTTCTCACTGCAATTCGGGCGGGCGCAGGAAACCGAAGCCGACGTCGAGGGGCTCAGATTGCTGTATCGGGCTCACATCGATCCGGCCGGGATGGTTACGTTTTTTCAGCGCTTGGCTGAACAGGAACAGGGGAGGATAGAGTGGCTTTCCACGCATCCCATGAGCGCGGCTCGTGCCGAACGGCTCAAACAAGAAATCGCGTCGTTGCCCACTACGGTGCCGGAGCCATTTACATTTCAATGGGAAACCGTTCAACAATCAGCCGGAGATCCGGCAAGACGCTGATAAGGCGTCGGACACTTCAGATCGGGGTGATTGCGGATACGCATGGGCTCTACGATCCAGCCGTCGAGCGGCATTTTGTCGCGGTGCAGGAAATTCTTCATGCAGGCGACATCGGCGACGAAGGCGTGATCCGGCGTCTGCAGCGCCTTGCGCCTGTGACCGCGGTATCCGGCAATGTGGACGAGTATGAAGCCAGCGGGCTCCCCCGGCGGCGCATGCTTCGACGAGGCGGGCTCAAGATCGCCCTCTGCCATGTGCTGTATGAAAAAGGGAAAATGACGCCTGAGGCGGCGGCCTGGTTGGAACAGGAGCAACCCGACGTCTGCCTATTTGGCCATAGTCACCGCCCCACGATTGGCCGCCATGGCCGAACCGTGTTGTTCAATCCTGGCTCGGCCGGCCCGAGGCGATTTTCCCTCCCGCGGGGAATCGGCACCTTGACGGTAAAGAACGGGAAGCCGACGCCGGTGTTGATTCGGCTCAGCGACCGCGTCGTGAAAAGCCCGGCATCCTCAAAAAAGTCAGCTCGAGCGAAAGGCGTCCAATGATGGCCTACTCTGAAGACATACCCTGGAGAAAGAGCGCTTGTTCGAGGGTGCGAAAAAACCTTTGGTACGGCGCAGGGTCTTCGACGGCGCGCAGGTAATACTGGGCACTCGCCCGCACGACGAGTTGCGACTTATTACGCTCACGGACGGTGATGGTCAGCCGAACGAGATCACTCCGGTGCCAGAAGGGGCCCCACGTGCGAAAGGACTTGGTGAAGACGAGCAGGCTCTGGTCGTCATACAGATGATAAAAGGGATCTGAACTGTAGCTCGGTCGTTCCAACGGTTCGAACTTCTTACCTGACACGATGCCCAGTTCTTCGTCCAAAACCTCCACCATAAAGCCAAGGTCTTGCATCGTGGCGACAATGGCTTCAAGTGTGCGTCGACGATCGACGGTCTCGAACACGCGGCTCTGGGCCGCACGCAGTTTGACCTGGCTCTCTTCCGACAGCCAAATTTGGTCCCGCGAGTTCCACTGCTCCTGATGTCGGAACTCATAGGGTGTGGGACATCCCTCCAGCAACAAGCATAGCCAGACGGTGAGCAGAGCCGGGATGCCGCGAGGTGCTGTCATCCGTCCGATCTTCATTGCCGAGGCGTGCTCTGCTCGCCCGTATTATCTTTATTTGTGTTGATGAACAATGACCGTTCCAGCGTGGCAAAAAAATTTTGATAGACCTTCGGATCTTCAATCGGCTTGTTGTTGAAGATGGCGTTCGCCCGAATCATCATGCGCTCTGGTGTCTCCTGGCGCACCGTGACGGTGACCCCTACTACGTCATAATAGTTAGGCTCCGCGAAACGCGCAGCCGTCACCAACCCTAATGGCTCATTGGCTCTTTCGACGATGAACCCCAAATCCTGAAGCGCCGTAATCACGCCGCGCATGGCCTGTTGCCGGTCTGCGATATCGAAGACACGAGTTTGAACACTACGGATTTTCATCTGCGCCTCGGTCGGGGCCAGCAGGTCCTGGCTTGGCTCCGGCGCGGCGCATCCCTGGGCCCATAGCCCTCCTGTGATGAGAATGACGCCCCATACCGCTCGCCGTTTCATCATGACCTCATGCTCAGAGCGTGAACGCTTCCAGGAATGTGGCCTTCGATAACTTTGCAAAAAACTGCTGGTACAGCACCGGATCGCGGATCATTTCCATTTTCTGCTCGCCGGGAGGGAGGTACTGGCGATCGGCTTGACCATCTCCCTTCCACACGACACGGTAGAACATGATCCGAATTTCCCGGCTCGATCCTTTGGGATCGATCGGCCGTGCCACCAATGTCGCAGCAATTTTCTGGTGGAGGTCCACGGGCATAATAAATTTGCCGAGAGACAGCACGAAGAGGAAAAACCGGCCGATGTCCTGGCCATACTCCCGGGCGCTTCGTTCCTTGGTGGCTCGAAGGAATCCGACATCCAAGACGCTTTCTTCCACCTGGAACCCCAGGTCCTGCAAGACGGCGGCCGAGGCGGACAGCAATTCTTTTTCATGGGAGGTCTCGAACAGGCGGGTCTGCATCGCCCGGTTTTGTAGACTCTCCGCCGTGAGTTGGAAGAGCTCGGCGGGCTCGGTCGGCGTGATGCATCCAGCGAGCTGGATGGAGCAAAGGAGAGCGATCGATGTGAGGGACCACGCACGCATCCTACGGGTCCAGTCCCTCCTAAAATTGCGTGTAGTTATAGGCAAAATCGCGGACCTTTTTCTCCTCGTCATACTTGATGATGATGGTAAGCGTGCGCTGCCGCTGCGAGCTGGACCTGTCGCTCGAGCTTCCGCCCAAAATGATGATACCCGCGAAAGAGGAACTGGCCGTATCGACGCGGTCGGTCGACACCTTGTCGTACACCCACACTTCACGGCGCTTCTCGTCGGTCGTGACGATGTTCGGGCTGCCGAGCAGCTCGACG
>DATIGH010000047.1:0-8719 GCA_035454845.1 Nitrospira sp. | reverse complement strand
CGAACATCGGCGCCGCCGCCTCATCCGCCGTCACGTCGGCGCGCTCTTTCACAAAGGACGCAAGGCCGGCCTCATTCGCAAGGACATTCCCGTGCATCTTCTTATGGAGATTCTCCTCGGTGCCGTAGAGGCCATCTTGGTCCCATCGAAGGTCACCGAACTCGGCCTGACACTGGAGAAGGGCTACTCGACCGTTATCCGGGTCATACTGGAGGGTGTCATGGAGCGGAACCCGAGGCTATGATGAGTAACACGCTTGCGTGCCGCCGCCCGCTCGTGTGCCTCATGAGCACGCTGGTGGCGGCGGCTGTGCTGTTGGCCTGCCAGCGAGCGCCTGGCGATCGCCTGCAGGGCTATGTCGAAGGGGAATTCGTCTATGTGGCCTCGCCGTTCCCCGGCGCCCTGGAATCCTTGATGGTACGCCGGGGGGCCCATGTGAATGCGGGCGAAGCGTTGTTTGCCTTGGAACGAGTGGCGGAAAAGGCCACCCGGGATGAAGCGGAGCGACGCTTAGGGCAAGCGCTCGCGAATCTGGAGGATGCCAAGAAAGGCAAGCGGCCCACGGAACTCGAGTCCCTCAAAGCGCAACTCAAGCAAGCGCAGGCCGCCTTGAGGCTGTCGACGCGCGAGGTCGAACGCCAGGAAGGCCTGATGGCTGTGCCCGGGGCCGCGGTGGAGTTGGAGGTGGACCGCGCCCGGGCGGCGCGCGACCAGGACCGACAACGGGTGGCACAGCTCCAAGCGGATTTGAACACGGCCTTGCTCGGTTCGCGCACAGATCAAGTCGTCGCGGCCGAAGCCGAGGTTCGCGCCCGCGAAGCGGCACTGGCTCGGGCTGAATGGGAATTAGGGCAAAAGCGCCAGCAGGCACCAAAGTCCGGGCTGGTGTTCGACACCCTGTACCGAGAAGGTGAATGGGTGCCGGCCGGCCGCCCCGTGGTCGTGTTGCTGCCGCCTGAAAACATCAAAGTACGGGCATTCGTGCCGGAGACGCGACTGGGATCGCTCCATCCCGGAGACGACGTACGAATCTCTGTGGATGGTGTGCCGACACCATTTTTGGGAAAGGTCAGTTACATCGCGCCGCAGGCTGAATATACGCCTCCGGTCATTTACAGCCAAGAAAGCCGCGACAAACTGGTCTTTATGGTGGAAGTCGTGTTTGACCCGCAGACGGCGGCCGACCTGAATCCGGGGCAGCCGGTGGACGTGCAATTTGGATCAGCCCGATGAGGAAAGACATGGCCGCAGACCCACTCGCCATCGACGTCCATGGCATGACGAAGCGGTTCGGTCCGCGAACGGTCGTCGACAGGATCGGCTTGGAGGTCCGTCGCGGCGAGATCTACGGATTTCTCGGTCCAAACGGCAGCGGCAAGACGACCTTCATTCGGATGCTCTGCGGTCTGCTGCGTGCGGACGAAGGCAGCGGCACCTGTCTCGGTTACGACGTCATCCGGGAAAGCGACTTTATCAAAGCCGAGGTCGGCTATATGACTCAGCGGTTCAGCTTTTATGAAGACCTGAGCATCGCCGAGAATCTTGACTTCGTCGCCCGAATGTTCGCCGTCCAGAACCGTCGGGAGGCCGTGGCGCGAAGCCTCGAGCGACTTGGGCTTGCAGAGCGCCAGCGGCAGCTTGCCGGTCAGCTGTCAGGCGGCTGGAAGCAGCGGCTGGCGTTGGCGGCCTGTCTGATTCACCAACCCAAGTTGCTGCTGCTGGATGAGCCGACGGCAGGCGTCGACCCGAAGGCGCGCCGGGAATTCTGGGAGCACATCCATCAGTTGGCCGCCGATGGGCTGACCTTTCTGATCACCACGCACTATATGGATGAGGCTGAACGCTGTGACCGGCTGGCGTACATCGCGTACGGGCGTTTGCTAGCCAACGGCACGGTCCCCGAAGTCATCGCGCAAGCGCGTCTCACGACATGGTCGGTCAAGGGACCCAATCTCCACCGTCTGGCGGAGAAGTTGCGCAAACATGCCAGTGTGCGTCAGGTGGTTGCTTTCGGCACCCGGTTGCACGTCAGCAGCGACGACCCGGAAGGGCTTGAGACCGCGATCGCATCCTTTCGCACCGAGGCCTACGAGTGGCATCGGGTCCACACCGGTCTTGAGGAGGTCTTTATTCATCTCATGGGTCGGGCGCCGGACAATTTTTCATGAACATGCGGCGCAGATTCTCGCTGTTCCGTCTCTGGGCCATTGTCGTCAAAGAGTTCATCCAGATGCGTCGGGACCGTGTGACCTTCGGCATGATGGTCGGGGTCCCACTGCTGCAGCTGGTGCTCTTCGGGTACGCCATCAACGCCGATCCGAAGCGCCTGCCGACCGCTGTTCTCATGGCGGACTACGGCCCGCAGGGACGGACCCTGCTCCACGCGATTCAAAACAGCCACTATTTTGAGTTCAAGCGAGAGCTGACCACCGAGCAGGAAGGCCGGGACGTGCTTGCACGGGGAGAAGTGCAATTCGTAGTCAACATTCCACAGAATTTCACCCGCGACCTGCTGCGGGGAGACCGGCCCGCGATCCTGGTCGAAGCCGACGCCACCGACCCCGCCGCCACCAGCAATGCGATCGGTTCCCTGCGGATGTTGCTGGCCAGGGCGCTTCGGCACGATCTCAAAGGGCCGCTCGCGTTCTTGGCAGCGGGGGACGAAGCGATCGATTTGCGCATTCACGCGCAATACAATCCCGAGGCGATCACGCAATACAACATCGTGCCCGGTCTGATGGGCGTGGTCCTGACCATGACGATGGTGATGATCACGGGTCTGGCCATCACGCGAGAGCGCGAGCGAGGCACGATGGAAAACCTCCTGTCGATGCCGACCCGTCCCTTCGAGGTGATGGTGGGGAAAATCATCCCGTATATTCTGGTCGGATACGTGCAGGTCGGGTTGATTCTGCTTGCTGCACGGCTCTTGTTTCATGTGCCGATGCTCGGCAATGTCGGGCTTCTGCTGTTGGTCGCCTTCGTCTTCATCACCGCCAATCTCGCGATGGGCATTACCTTTTCCACGCTGGCAGAGAACCAACTGCAGGCCGTCCAGTTATCATTTTTTTTCTTCCTGCCTTCGCTACTGCTGTCAGGCTTCATGTTTCCCTTCCGAGGCATGCCCGAATGGGCCCAAATCATCGGCGAGGTACTGCCCTTGACTCATTTTCTGCGAGTCGTGCGGGGCATCCTGCTCAAGGGAAACGGCATTGAGGAAGTCGGGCTCCAACTCTGGCAGATTGCCCTCTTTGCGGTCCTCGCGCTGGGGGTGGGCATCAAACGTTACCGCCAGACGCTCGATTAGTCCCACTTGACATTGGTTCTAACTAGAACTATCTTGCCGACTACGGGGTCGCTGGACAGTCTGGCGCTGTTGGCTGGGTTTCTCACCAGGTTCATGGCCGCCAGCCTCGCCGTTATCATGCTCGGAGCCATTACCATGGTGCATCTGCCATACGGGTTCTTCATGAATTGGTTTGGCAGCAGCAAGGGGAAAGTTACGAATATTATGTGTTGATGATTGGGATTGCGGCCGCATTGCTGGTGACAGGGGCGGTCGGTGGTCAGTTGACCGAGAAGTAGCCGAGAGGATCGCGCGATAAAGCGATCGGCAAGGAGGGATCACCATGGCGACGGATGCGACGACAACGAAGGAAATTGCAGGAATCTATCATCCCGGATCGACACATATGGTCGGCGACGGGTTCCCCGTGCGCAACCTGTTTCCGAGCAATGATCTGGATCGGACGGTGGATCCTTTCCTCATGCTGGATTATGCCGGCCCGCGGTACTTTGCCTCGACCGACCACCCGAAGGGCGTGGGTGAGCACCCGCATCGTGGATTTGAGACCGTCACGATCATGTATGAGGGGGCGGTTGCCCATCGCGATTCGGCGGGCAACGCCGGTGTGATTGGTCCCGGAGACGTCCAATGGATGACGGCGGCTTCGGGCGTTGTGCATGAGGAAATGCACGAAGCGCAGTGGGCCAAGCAGGGTGGCACGTTTCGCGCGATCCAATTGTGGGTGAATCTGCCGCAAGCTCACAAAATGTCGTCGCCAAGGTATCAAACGCTTCTCAACGCCGATATTCCGGCGGTCGCGCTTGGGCATGGGGCAGGCACCTTGCGCGTAATTGCCGGTACGTTTCAGGGGCACCAAGGACCGGCGCGAACAGTTACACCAGTCGAGTTGTATGATCTTCAACTGAGCGCCGGCGCTCGAGTTGAGCTGACGGTTCCGGAGGGGCACAGCACCTCCGTCTTTGTTCTCGAAGGTCGCATCTCGGTGAATGGTGCCGCGGCAGCCGGAGAAGCCGACTTGGTGGTGACGAAGCGTCAAGGGTCGCTCCTTGTCCTTGAAGCGAGCCAGGACAGTCGGCTCTTACTCATGAGCGGACAGCCGCTCGAAGAGCCGATCGCCCGGTACGGCCCTTTTGTCATGAACACCAAGGCTGAACTGGTTCAGGCGGTTGAGGATTATCAGGCCGGCAGGATGGGACACTTATCATGAACGAAGCGGTGACCATCGAGATCTATTCCGATGTGGTGTGCCCCTGGTGTTACGTCGGAAAGCGGCGGTTGGAGCGCGCATTGTCTCAGCTCCCTGCCGTCCGTGTGCGCACCACCTGGCGGCCGTTCCAGTTGAACCCGACGATGCCGAAAGAGGGAATGGATCGGAACGCATACCTTGTAGCCAAGTTTGGCAGTCTCGACACATTCCGTCGTCTCGAGCAGCACGTGCTCGCTGCGGGAGCCTCGGAGCGTATCCCGTTCGCGTTCGATAACATAGCCAAGACGCCGAATACATTTTTGGCCCATCGCCTCATCTGGTATGCGGGACAGCAAGGCTGTCAGGGTGCCGTTGTGGACGCCCTCTTCAGAGGATATTTCGAAGAGGGCGCCGACATCGGGTCGCCGTCGGTCCTGGCCGAACTGGCAGGATCGGCTGGCCTGGAGGCAACAGGGTTTCTGGCGGTCGACGAAGGAGCAGCTGAGGTCAACGCGGAAGAAGCAGCAGGGCATCGGCTCGGCATCCGCGCAGTTCCATATTTTGTGCTGAACAACGGCTACGGGATTCCAGGGGCGCGGCCGGTCGAAGAGTTTGTTGCCGCCATTACGAACATCCATGCGCGGCAGGCGGAACGCCTGCTCAGCAGAAAGTAATGTCATGTCCGTTCAGGTGTATGGCTGCAATCATGTCGTCATCGAGGTGACCGATGCTAAGAAAGCCGTCAAGTTCTACTCGGATATCTTCGGATTGAAAATGCTGCGGGGCGGTGAAGGCGCGGCCTGGTGCAAGCTCGGCGAGCATCAATTCATGGCGATCTTCGAGGTACCGACATTGCAGCCCGACCGCGTCAAGCATTTCGGCCTGATGGTGCGCGATGCCGGGCAAATTGAAGAAGTCAGGCGCAAGCTCAGAAAGAAGTACAAACTGAAATTACACCCAGACTTTCGGTGTGACTTCCGGGATCCTTGGGGGAACCGTATCCAGGTGGGAGACTTGTCGGACGAGTCGTTGGTCTGGCTGCTTCCGTACCAGGAAGTCCAGAATCTCGGTCTGACCTTCGGTCCCGCCAAACGCGCGCGACCAAGGAGAGCGCGTTAATGCACAAACAAGGCTATACGTCCGCAGAGCTGAACCAGCTGTCGGAAGCGAACGGAACGACCAAGGAGGATACCCATGAGAGCCCATTATCTCGGGCATGTCGTTTTCTATGTGAAAGATCTGAACGAATCATTGGCGTTTTATCGGGATCTGTTGGGATTCAAGGAGGTGGGGCGGATTTTTAATGGCGCTGCCGCCGCCTTAACTTCGGGTCGGACCCATCACGAGCTGTTGCTCATCCAAGTGGGCGATGCACCCGGTCCTCCGGAGGGACGCCGAAGGGGGCTGTACCACATCGGCATCAAAGTCGGCGACAACCTGGACGACTTGCGCGGTGCCAAGCGTGAGCTGGAACACGCGGGAGTATCGATCGAGGGCATGAGCGATCATACGGTGACTCAAAGCCTCTACCTTCGTGACCCGGACGGCAATGAAGTGGAACTGTACGTCGACGTCGATGAGGCCTTGTGGAAAGCGAATCCCGCCGCCGTCCTGTCGCCCATCAAAGCGCTGCACCTGTAACAGGCCCCTCCCCCCCTTGAGTCGTCATTGATCGATAGGCCATACTGACCGCCTATGGATCGTGACTCGTTCTCCCCTTGCGAGACTGTCGCAGAGCGGTATCTAGCTCTCCTCGAAGTCGCGGAAGCGATTTCCGTGCATCGCGACCTCCACGAGTTGTTTCGCGACCTCGCACGCCGCCTTCCTCGCGTCGTGCAGGTCAATTTTGTCTCCTTATCATTGCACGACCCGGCGGAAAACCGCATGCGGCTGCAGACCATCCAAGCCAACGTGCCGGCCGACCTTGTGGGTGGGCATGAAGAACCTCTCGACGAAACACCTGCGGGAGCGGTGTGGCAATCGCAGCAGCCCATCCTCGTGCCGGACCTGGCCGAGGAAACGCGCTGGCCCACGGTGACTCGACGGATGCAGGAAGATGGCATCCGTTCGTTCTGCGGGGTTCCGCTGACGACGGCGGTCAGAAAATTAGGTGCCATGGGATTTGCCAGCTTGCGCACACACGCGTATGGCGTCGGCGACTTGGAGTTCCTCCAAGAGGTGGGCAAGCAAGTCGCCGTGGCCGTCGACAACGTCTTGCATCACCAGGACCTCCTTCATGATCGCGATCGATTGCGTCTGTTACTGGAAGTCACCGAATCGATCGCCTCCCATCGCGATCTTACGGAGTTGCTGCGGGATCTGGCGCAACGTCTCCCATCGATCGTCCCGTTTGATTACATCAACGTGGTGCTGCATGAGCCAACGCGAAACGTTATGCGTCTGTGGCTGTTGGTGGCCTCAGTGCCGAGTACGATCAATCCCGGCTTCGAAATGCCCGTCGAGGAATCCGCCGGCGGGTGGGTGTGGACACACCAACAGCCGCTGACCGTCAATGATCTTTCTCAAGAACAGCGGTTCCCCAAGTTAATGTCCATGCTGCGAGAGAACGGTGTGCAGTCATTCTGCACCGTACCGCTGACCACGGCACACCGGCGGTTGGGCGCGATGGGATTTGGTAGTCTCCAGCCGACGACCTATCAGGATGCTGATCTCCAATTTATGCAGCAGGTGGCCAAGCAGGTGGCGGTTGCGATCGATAACGCCATCAATTCCGACCAGCTCGCGCGCGAGCGCGATCGACAAGAGTTGCTGCTCAAAGTGAACAACGCTGTGGTTGCCCATCTCGACCTTGACGACCTCTTTACCGCGGTAAGCGCCTGTCTGCGCACAGTCATACAGCACGATGGTTCAAGCCTGCTCCTTCACAATGCTGAGACGGGACAGTGGCGAATCCATGTGCTGGATTTCACCAACAACGAAAGCTTCATCGAAGAGGGAGGAGACAAGGATTGCCCAGAGTCTCCGTCATGTCGAGCGATTGCAACAGGCAAGCCAGCGGTGTTTCGAGAGCACGATCTGAAAGACATGGCAGGGTCTTCGCGGATTGCGCAGGAACTGCTCGACCGCAGCGTGAAATCATTTTGCTCTGTCCCGCTCTTGTCCCATAATCGCACGATGGGTGCCCTGAATGTCGGTCGGCGACAAGACGAAGGATTCAGTTCCGAAGATGTCGAATTGCTGAGGCAAGTCGCACAACAGATCTCCATCGCTGTGGAAAACGCCCTCGCCTACAAGCAGATTGCGCAACTCAAGGACAAGGTGACCAAGGAGAAGCTGTACCTGCAGGAGGAAATTCAAACCGAGTACAACTTCCAAGAAATCGTGGGCGAAAGCCAGACGCTCCGGCGCGTCCTCAAGGAGGTCGAAACCGTCGCGGCGACATCCTCGACGGTGCTGATTCTCGGTGAAACGGGCAGCGGCAAGGAATTGATCGCTCGCGCGCTCCACAATCTCAGCGATCGACGGGAGCGGACCTTCGTCAAACTCAACTGCGCGGCGATTCCGACCGGTTTGTTGGAAAGCGAACTCTTCGGGCATGAGAAGGGAGCCTTTACCGGCGCGATCGCAACGAAAATTGGACGATTTGAAACGGCCGACAAGGGAACATTGTTTCTCGACGAGGTGGGCGAGATCCCGCTCGAATTACAAGTAAAGCTGCTGCGTGTGTTGCAGGAACAGGAATTCGAGCGGCTGGGAAGCACGAGGACGATACGCGTCGATGTACGCGTCGTTGCAGCGACCAATCGCGACCTGGGACAGATGGTCGAGGAGCAGAAATTTCGCAGCGACCTCTATTACCGGTTGAAAGTCTTCCCGATCACGCTTCCGCCCTTGCGCGAGCGGGTGGAGGATATCCCCGCGCTCGTCCGACATTTTGCCCAGAAGTTCGCGCTCCGGATGAAAAAACGAATCGAGACGATACCGGCCGAAGCCATGAAGGCGCTTCAGGCCTATGCATGGCCGGGCAATGTCCGAGAACTGGAAAATTTTATTGAACGCGCGGTAATTCTGACCTCGGGGTCGGATCTCAGGGCGCCGCTGTCCGAATTGAAATCGCTGTCACCGTCTTCAAATGGCTCGCCGAAGACGCTGGAAGATGCGGAACGAGAGCACATTCTCAAAGCACTGCGCGAAGCCAAGTGGACCATCGGCGGCTCCGGTGGTGCCGCCGCCAAGCTCGGAATGAAGCGCACGACCCTTCAGTC
>DATIGH010000046.1:0-22442 GCA_035454845.1 Nitrospira sp. | reverse complement strand
AAAGTGACAAGGCTGATACTTGTGTTGTTTTGGTTCTGCCCGGGAATCTGATCGGAAGCCAGACCTGAGTCGCCATCGTGTTTGCGTCTTCGGCCCATTCCTTCCTCACCTCTTCTCGAGTCCAAGACAACACCAATTTCTCAAAGGAGGAACCCAATGGGTTCGAAGATTTATGTTGGGGGTTTGCCGTATTCCACAACCGAGCAGCAACTGAGCGATCTGTTCGCTGCGCATGGGTCGGTGGCGTCAGCCCGAATCATCACTGATAAGTTCACCGGCCAGTCCCGGGGCTTCGGCTTCGTGGAAATGTCCGGCGATTCAGAGGCTCAGGCGGCGATTACCGCTCTGAACGGTACCCAACTGGGCGGCCGCACGTTGACCGTCAACGAAGCGCGTCCGCAGGAACCACGCTCGGGCGGCGGAGGCCGCGGCGGGTTCGGTGGCGGCCGGCACTAAGCGCGAGCCGTTGTTTTTCACCTCGGGGCTGCCCAGCCGGCGGCCCCGATCATCTCCTTCCTAAAATTGCCCATCTCGCTGATGCGTTTCCCGGCCGGATGAACGGCCGTCTTGCAGTCTCAGGAAGTTGATCACACAAGGAGTGCTATGTCTACGTTTGCTCGAATGAATTTGCCCCCGTTTCTTGTCCAACGCTTGCTGGAGGCCGGTATTACCACGCCGACGCCGATTCAACAGGCAGCTATTCCACCCGCGCTTGAAGGCCGGGACGTCATGGCCCAGGCCAAGACGGGTAGTGGGAAGACCCTCGCGTTTCTTCTGCCGATGATCGTGCGTGCGCTGCGCGTGCCTGCTTCGACTCCAAGCGCCTCAGGCCTGAGGTGCCCTGAATCCCTGATTCTTGCGCCCACCCGGGAATTGGCGCTGCAGATCGACACAGAGTTACGGAAATATGCGCCGCCAGCGACGACGTCCCTTGCCCTGTACGGCGGCACGCCGATCGAGCGGCATTACCGCGCCCTGCGGCAATCGCCTAAGGTCATTGTCGGCACGCCGGGCAGGCTGCTGGATCTTGCGGGGTCCGGCCATCTACACCTGGGGGCGGTCACGTGGGTGGTGATGGATGAGGCGGACCAGATGTTGGATCGCGGGTTTCTGCCCGACATTCAGCGCATCTTCAGGCTGCTGCCGGCGAACCGGCAGACCCTGATGTTCTCTGCCACGTTTTCACCGGAGATTCAGCAACTCGCCAGGAGCATGCAGCGAGATCCGGCGAGGATTTCTGTCGACCCGGGTGTGAACAGCCCGGCAACGATCACCCATGCGTACTATGTGGTGCCGGCCGAGCACTCACGCACGCAACTCGTGCACACGCTGTTGCAGACTGTGAAGGCCGGCGAGCGGTCGATGATTTTCTGCGATCAAAAATATAAAGTCCGACGATTGGCCTCCAAGCTTGGCGGAGAATCCGCCTCAGTGGGTGCGATCACCGGCAATCACAGCCAATCTCAGCGGGAACGGACGCTCGGTGCCTTTCGGGCCGGACGACTGACATCGCTGGTGGCCACGGACGTGGCGGCCCGGGGACTCGATATTCCGGATGTGGCGCAGGTCATTCACTATGAGTTGCCGGTCAATCCGAACTCGTACGTGCATCGCGCGGGCCGTACGGGTCGTGCGGAAAAGGAAGGGTCCACCTTTCTGATTTTATCTCAGGCGGAAGAACGGGAGTATCTTCGTATGGTGAGGCAGCTCAGAATCCAGACGACGAAGCTGTCGCTTCCGGCCTTGGCGACGCTGCCCCCGGCAGCCGTGGTCACGGAAGAGCGGCCGGCACGTCGGCCCGCTCAGCGTCGTCACAGTCATCACGCGTCGCCCGCGCTTCACGAGACTCGCAACGGGATCGGGAGAGATTCACGACCCTCATTTCGTTCGGATAAGCCGCGGCGATTTGGGCGCTGAGCCCTTCATTCACAAGTCGTCCGCGCATCGCGATCGTCAGGCCGAGCGCGACGCGCGGGACGCGCTTCGCGTCGACATGGTAGAGTAAACCGTCCGAAGGACGTGTCATGCCACCGTTTCAACTCGAAGCTCCATTCAAGCCGTGCGGAGACCAAGGTCCGGCCATCGATGTCTTGGTCGCTGGCGTGCAGGAGGGTCGTAAACATCAGGCCCTGCTGGGCGTGACCGGTTCGGGCAAGACCTTCACGATGGCCAACGTCATCGCGAAGGTGCAAAAGCCAACGCTGGTCCTGGTGCACAATAAAACCCTCGCCGGCCAACTCTACCAGGAGTTCAAACAGTTCTTTCCGCACAATGCGGTCGAGTATTTCATCAGCTACTACGACTACTACCAGCCGGAAGCCTACATCCCCCAGACGGACACATATATTGCGAAGGATTCGTCTATTAACGATGCCATCGACCAGATGCGCCACGCGGCGACCACCTCGCTGCTCCAGCGCAACGACGTGTTGATCGTGTCCTCCGTGTCCTGTATTTACGGCCTCGGTTCGCCTGAGGTCTATCATGACATGTTGGTGTATCTCGAAGAGGGCATGGAAATCAGGCGCGAGAAGATTCTCGCCAAGCTGGTCGAGATTCAGTACGCGCGCAATGATGTGGATTTTCATCGCGGCACGTTCCGGGCCCGCGGCGACGTCATCGAAATTTTTCCTGCGTCGAACGAGGCGCTTTCTGTGCGTGTGGAGCTGTTTGGCGATGTCGTTGAAGCGATCCATGAAATCGATCCGTTGACGGGAAAGTCGCTCCGAAAACTGCCGAAAATCGCCGTCTATCCCAATACCCACTATTTGATCGCGCCGGACCGCTATGAGCGGGCGATCACCGGTATCGAGGAAGAATTGGAAGAGCGCGTGGCGCATTTCAAGAAGCACAATCGGTTGCTCGAGGCTCAACGCATTGCCCAGCGAACGAAGTTCGACTTGGAAATGATCCGTGCGATGGGATATTGCCATGGGATTGAAAATTACTCGCGCCATCTGAGCGGACGTGCACCAGGAGAGCCGCCGCCAACGCTCATCGACTACTTTCCCAAGGACTACCTCCTCATCGTCGACGAATCGCATGCGACCATTCCGCAAGTCCGCGGAATGTATGAGGGCGACTACTCGCGCAAACGGACGTTGGTGGACTACGGGTTTCGCCTGCCTTCGGCGGTCGACAATCGCCCGCTCAAGTTTCACGAATTCGAGCGTTCCCTGAACCAGGTCATCTATGTCTCTGCTACGCCGGGGCCCTACGAGTTGGAACATACCGGAGGCGTGGTCGTCGAACAGATCATCCGTCCGACCGGACTGGTCGATCCGGTGATCGAGGTGCGTCCGGCCAAAGGCCAGGTCGATCATCTCCTTGGGGAGGTGCGGGAGGAAATCGCTCACGGCGGACGAGTGCTGGTGACTACGCTCACCAAACGCATGGCCGAAGACCTGTGCGAGTACTATCATGAGTTGGGCGTCAAAGTGCGCTATCTCCACGCCGACATCAAGACACTGGAACGCGCGGAGATCATTCGCGACCTTCGGCTGGGCCTGTTCGACGTGCTGATCGGAATCAATCTCCTACGGGAGGGTCTCGATTTGCCGGAGGTCAGTCTCGTGGCCATTCTGGATGCGGACAAAGAAGGCTACCTCCGGTCGCATCGCTCGCTGATTCAAACAGCCGGACGGGCCGCCAGAAATGTGCGCGGACGTGTGCTCTTCTACGGCGACGTCATGACCGACTCGATGCGGCAGGCGATCACCGAGACCGCCCGCCGCCGGGCGATTCAAGCCGCGTTTAACGAGGCGCACGGCATCGTGCCGATGAGTATTCACAAGGCGGTGTTGCGGCTCGAATATGCGGAAGCGTCTGTCGAGCCTGAACAATTGATGCTCGCGGCGGAACCCTCCGTCGAATATGAAGGCAAGGACGAGGCCGTCGAGCAACAGATCCGCAGGCTCGAGTTGGAGATGAAGGCCGCGGCGAAAGAACTGGAATTCGAACGGGCGGCAGCCATTCGCAATCGGATCCGGGCACTCAAGTTGCGTGACCTGGAGTTAAAATCCAACGGATAGGCTGGAGGAGCTGCGACTACACGTTCTTGTACAGGTAGATGCCGAGAAGCATGCCGAGGATACTCAAAAGGCTGATCTTGAAGCTGAACCCGAGAGTGAGTTTCAAAAGAATGAGGTCAATGGTCAGCGGAGGGCTGATGCCGGGCGTAACATTCGTGGCAAAAATCGTCTGAATCATCCCTTGTGGGGCCATGACTCTTAGGATTTCTCCGAGGATACCGCCGAGCAACCCGCCGATCAGCAGGAATATCAGCAGTAACCAGGGCGATTTTCTCACGTCGACGGCCTCTTAACTCATTGATCCGACTTATTGAATCTCCGAGCAGGACCATATCGGAAGGGGTCCGACCTGTCAACCAGAATGCCGGTCTCTGTCGCCTTGACATCTCAGGGGGGCTCCATTAGACTGCCCGGTGCTCTTTTCCTAGATTTTTCGAGGCGATCGAAGAACTACTCTTAAAGCTTCGATTGCCTTTTTCTTTGGTACCGAATGCTCGATCAACTCAGCGAGAAATTCGAAAAAATTCTAAAAAAACTTCGCGGGACGGGTGTCCTCACGGAAGAGAACATCGCGGAGGCGCTCAAGGAGGTTCGACTCGCGCTCCTGGAAGCCGACGTGAACTTCAAGATCGTCAAAGACTTCGTCGATCGCGTCAGACAAAAAGCCATCGGACAGGAGGTCTTGCAGAGCCTGACGCCCGGTCACCACGTGGTGAAAGTCGTGTGGGACGAACTGCGGGCGATGATGGGTCAGGAGCGGGCTGGGCTCTCACTGGCGTCGGCTCCTCCCACGGTGATCATGATGGTCGGTCTGCAAGGGTCGGGAAAGACCACGACCTGCGGCAAGCTCGCCAAGTTCTTCAAGCAACAGGGCAAACGCGTCCTACTCGTTGCTGCCGATCCTCGCCGCCCCGCCGCCGCAGATCAGTTGTCCAGCATCGGACGCACCTTGGACGTCGATGTTCATAGACAGGATCAGCCCGGGACCACGGCGCAAGACGTCGTCCGGGTCTGCCGTATGGGTGTGGAGCGTGCCCGGACCCAGGGGTTTGATCTCGTCGTGCTCGATACCGGAGGCCGTCTGCATGTCGATGACGAACTCATGAATGAACTTGCGGCTGTCAAGTCCGCGGTGATGCCTCACGAAGTGTTGCTCGTTGCCGATGCCATGACCGGCCAGGATGCAGTGACTATGGCCGGCCAGTTCGATCAGCGCGTCGGCCTGACAGGCGTCATCCTCACAAAAGTCGAAGGCGATGCACGGGGCGGGGCGCTGCTGTCAATTAGGGCTGTGACCGGAAAACCGGTCAAATTTCTCGGCGTCGGCGAAAAGCTCGAGGCGTTGGAGCTGTTTCACCCGGACCGTATGGCGTCCCGTATTCTGGGCATGGGCGATGTCCTGTCACTCATAGAAAAGGCCCAGGAGACCTTCACGCGTGAACAAGCGGAAGAGGCGGAGAAACGGCTGAGCACCAATACGTTTACGCTCGAAGATTTCCGTGCCCAGCTTGGACAGGTCAACAAATTGGGGTCGCTGGATCAAATCCTCAGCATGCTTCCCGGCGGACAGAAGCTCAAGGGGGCCATGGAAGGACAGGTGCCCGAGCGCGAATTGAAACGGGTCATGGCGATGATCGATTCGATGACGGGGCGCGAACGTCGTGATCACACGGTCATCAACGGAAGCCGCAAAAAACGGATTGCCCGCGGGAGCGGGACAAGTGTGACGGAAGTGAATCGGCTCATAAAGCAGTTCCTCTCCGCACGGAAAATTGCGAAAGTCATGACCGGAACGGCGGGGCGCCAGCAGCTGGCCCAGCTGTTGCGGTCAATGTGATGCACGACGTTTAGCTGACAGCCGGTCAGCTTTCAGCTTCATCGCGCAAGGAATATATACAATCATCAAGCTGACAGCTGAGAGCTGATGGCTGTGAGCTAGATCAAGGAGGAAGACCGTGGCCGTTCATCTGAGATTGACGAGAACAGGACGACATAAGCGACCGGTGTATCGCGTGGTCGCGGCGGATTCCCGCATGCCGCGCGACGGGCGCTTCCTGGAGATCTTGGGTATATTTGATCCGTTGAAGGAAGCAGGGCTTCCTGAACTCAAGCAGGACCGCGTGCTCACCTGGCTGCATCAGGGCGCACAGCCGACTGTCACCGTCAAGACGCTGCTTCGGCGTTCCGGCGTGTGGAAGCAGTTCGAGGCCGAAAAGGCAGCCAAGAAGAAGGTCTGATCCATGACCGCCTCGACCGAGATGGTGACTATCGGCAAAATCGATCGGCCCTTCGGCGTGCACGGAGCGGTCAAAGTTCGATCGCTCAGCGATCGGCCCGGGAGATTCGAGCAGTTGGAAGCGGTCCGCGTAAGAGAGCAGGGCGGGCGGACACTCGATCGGACCATCAGGCAGGTGCGCCGCGCCGGTCCGGCCTATATCGTCGAGTTCGAAGGAGTGAACACCCCGGAAGAGGCCGGGATGTTGCGCGGGGCATTGCTGCAGGTACCTCGCGAGGTTCCGTCGGGGCAGGAGGGCGATGCCTGGTATGAATGCGACCTTATCGGCATGACCGTGCTGGACGAGGCGGGTCATGAACTCGGGCGGCTTGAGACGATCTGGGAACTCCCGGCCCATCCGGTGCTGGTCATCAAGCAAGGCGGCCGCGAAGTGCTGATCCCGGCGGTCAAAGAATTCGTGCGAGACGTCAACGTGGCTCACGGACGGATGACCGTGCGCACGATCGAAGGTTTGGTTGAGGTCTGACATGCTGCGTTGTGATGTGATCACTCTTTTCCCGGAGATGGTGACGCCCGTTTTGGAGAGCAGCATCCTGAAACGCGCTCGGGAAAAAGGGCTGCTCGAAGTCAACGTACACAACTTGCGAGACTACACGACGGACAAACACAAAGTCGCCGATGACCTTCCGTATGGCGGCGGTGCCGGGATGGTCATGAAGGCCGAGCCGATTCTCCGTGCGGTAGAGGAGATCCGCCGGCCACATCAACAGCGTGGAGAAACCAGCAGGGTCCTGTTGCCCTCCCCGCAAGGCCGTCCGTTGACGCAGGCCTATGCCCGTAGGTTGGCCGCCGATTGCGACCGGCTCATCATTCTATGTGGGCATTATGAGGGCATCGATGAGCGCGTGCGGTTGGTGCTCAAACCGGAAGAAGTGTCGGTTGGTGACTATGTGCTGACCGGGGGGGAGCTGCCGGCCCTGGTCCTGATCGACGCCGCGGCCCGGCTCATCCCGGGCGTTCTCGGCGATCCCGCATCGATCGTGGAAGAATCATTCGCCGAGTCCCTTTTGGAGTATCCGCACTATACGAGGCCGGCTGAGGTGCGGGGGCTGACGGTTCCGGAGGTGTTGCTCTCCGGGCACCACGAGGAAATCCGTCGGTGGCGCAGGAAGCAAGCGCTGCGCACGACGTATGAGAAGCGACCCGATCTGCTGAAAGATCGGCAGTTAGCTCTGGAAGATCAACAATTGTTGGATGACATAATCCGTGAAGGGGTGACCGGTGCGCCGGTGCCATGCGGGGAGGAGGGGTGAAGTCATGAATCAGCTTGAGCGGGTGCAGCGGTCGTTACAGAAAAAATCCGTCCCGCGCTTTGAAATCGGTGACACCGTGCGGGTCCACGTCAAGGTGGTCGAAGGAGAAAAGGAGCGCATCCAGGTCTACGAAGGTGCCGTGATCGCCCGCAAGGGCAGCCTGAACACCGAGATGTTCACCGTGCGCAAAGTGTCCTACGGTGTCGGCGTCGAGCGCATCTTCCCCGTCCATTCCCCGATCGTGACGAAGATCGACGTGGTCCGTCAAGGAAAGGTGCGTCGCGCCAAGCTCTATTACCTGCGCGAAAAGAAAGGCAAGTTCTCCCGGGTCGAAGATCGGGAGTTCGTGGGAGAGAGCAAGGCACAAGCCAGTGCTGCGCGTGCAGCCGAAGCGGCGGAAGAGCCGGTCGAGGCCGGCGCGGTGAAATCTTAGTCACCATCAAGCATTCTACCGGCCACGAGGGAGCGGGTGACCGCACGCAGAGTCCACTTCGTGGGTCCCACAGACGAATTTGAACTCGAAGCGCGGCGTCGCGGGTATCGACGGATCGCCGGCTTGGATGAATCCGGCCGCGGCCCGCTGGCCGGTCCGGTGGTGGCATCGGCCGTCGTCCTTCCCAGTCGGTGTCGTCTCGTCGGGTGCGATGACTCCAAGCTTCTCTCCGAATCCGAACGAGAAGAACTGTACCTATCAATCACCAAGCGTGCCGTCGGCATCGGGATTGGCTCGGCGACAGAGGAGGAGATCGACCGGCTGAACATTCTTGAAGCCACTCGGCTGGCCATGTATCGCGCTCTGGCCGGCCTCAGACCCCAGCCGGATTGCCTGCTCATCGACGCGATCTCACTGCCTGCCTGCGCGATCCCGATCCGTTCCATCATCAAGGGAGATGGGCTCTGCATGTCCGTTGCAGCGGCGTCGATCGTGGCAAAGGTGACGCGGGATCGTCTCATGGCCGAATACCACCGGTTGTATCCCCACTATAATTTTCTTTCCCACAAAGGATACTGCACCGAAGAACATCTCCAGCAACTTGCGACGCATGGCCCATGTCTGATCCATCGCCGGACCTATGCCCCGGTGGCCGAGGTGATTGACCACTGTCGTCACTCACGGTCAACGGTGCTTCGGCGACGGGACCCCAGCGGACAAGAGTGTGACAATTCTTGACCCCAGGCGGCTCTTTGGGCAAGAAGGAGAGGCGGCAGCTGAGCGCTACCTGCGCCGGAAAGGTTACCGCATAGTCGCGAGAAACCTCCGCTCCTCGCTGGGCGAGCTGGACCTCGTGGCGGAGGACGGCCAGGTGCTGGTCTTTGTCGAAGTCAAGGCGCGGCGAACCGGACAGTTCGGGGGCGCGATTCATGCCGTGGATCGACAGAAACAACACAAGCTCATTCGGCTGGCGGCACAATTTCTCGCTCAACGTCATTGGATGGACCGGTCCTGCCGTTTCGACGTGGTCCTGCTTGAATCGAGGGGATCGGCGACGCTGCGGGTGGAGCACATCCAAAATGCCTTCGACGTCTCGAGCGGCGATCTGCGTTGATACACGATGATTCAGCTGGTTCACGTCACCAAACAGTATGACCGCCGGCCCGCCCTGTCGGACGTCACCTTGGAGATCCAAAAGGGTGAATTCGTCTTGTTGATGGGGCCCAGCGGCGCCGGCAAGTCGACGCTGCTGCGAATCCTGATCGGGGCCGAACGGCCGGACACCGGCCAGGTCTTCGTGAACGGGAAGAATGTGGGCATGCTGAAGCCCTCTGAAGTGCCCTATCTTCGGCGTAAAGTCGGGACCGTGTTCCAGGATTTCCGGTTGCTGGTCAAGAAATCTGTCTTCGACAATGTGGCGCTCCCGTTGCTGGTTCAGGGTGTGTCGCAAACGGACATCAGGCGCAAAGTGACGGAAGCGTTGCGAGCGGTCGGAGTCGAACACAAGAGAGATCAATTGCCGATGAGTCTTTCGACCGGTGAGCAGCAGCGGGTTTGTATCGCACGCGCGATCGTCAACGGACCGGTGGTGCTGCTCGCGGACGAACCCACGGGTAATTTGGATCCGGGCCTGACGGGAGAGATCATCGAATTGTTCAAGCTGATCAACGCACGCGGCACGACCGTCATGGTTGCCACGCATGATCCCTCAGTGATGGCGCAGGTCAATCGCCGCGTCGTGACTCTCGTGCGAGGGTCGCTCATGCCTGAACAAGGGGTCACTCGATGAGGACCATCTTTTATCTCCTTCGTGAGGCCTGGGCAAATATCTGGACCAACCGCACGACCACCGTGGTGGCCATTTTTACGACCGCCTTCACCCTCGCGTGTGTGGGAATCTTTCTCCTCCTCTATGTCAATCTCCGCGCCGCCGCCGGGTGGCTGCAGGAAGACATCAAGATCATGGTGTATCTGGATGATCGGGCCGTGGCGTCGACAGTCGCCGACCTCGAACAGCAATTGAGAGCCGACCGCGCCGTCGCCGCCTTGCATTTCATTTCAAAAGAGCAAGCGCTGGGAGAATTCAGAGCCCAGTTCCCGGCCGATTCGCATCTCTTGGAAGGGCTCGGACAAAATCCCTTGCCCGCCTCGTTTGTCGTGACGTTGACGTCGCCCTACCGATCCCCGGACGCCATCAAACGATGGGCGGAACGCACCGCTGTGCTCGCAGGGGTCGAAAAAGTGGATTATAATCAGGACTGGATCGATGCCCTCTCCATGGTCATTCGCTCAATTGAACTGGTCGCCATCGGCATTGGATTCATTCTGTCGGCCGCCGCGGTGACAATCATCGCCAACACGATCCGACTCACGTTGTTTGCCCGACGCGAGGAACTCGTTATTCTACGGTTGATCGGCGCCACGAAGACCTTCATTCGCATTCCCTATCTGTTGGAAGGGGCGGTCCTCGGTGCATTAGGAAGCGCCTGCTCGTTGTTCATGCTCAAGGCGCTGTACGAATTGTTTAGACATCAAATGCGGACGACGGGACGGTTGCGCGGCCTGGAACAACTGACGATGTTTTTCCCGCTTTCGATCTGCCTGGTGCTGGTAGGTGTCGGCATCGTCCTTGGCTGCGCGGGCAGCTTCGTTTCGCTGCGTCGGTTCGACGAGGCCAAGGTATGAGACTGCGCCAGCCTCGCTGGATTGGAGCACTCCTGGTCATCTTTCTTGGGACGCCGGCCGCCGTTTCCGCCGATTCCATCAACGAAAAGATCGACAAGGAACGAAAGACGCTGGAACAACTCAAAGACCAGATCGAAGAGAAACGACGCCAGGCGGACGAAGCCGGAAAAAAGCGCGAATCCATTCTTCAAGGAATTCAAACGCTCGATGAGCGGCACATGCGCTACCGACAGTCTCACCAGGAGATCAGCCGCAAGCTCCGTAAGAAAGATCAGGAAATCGAGTCAATCAATGCGCAGATCGCGCGATTGCGTGACGGCCTCCAGGTTCGCCAGGATGCGATTCTGGCACGACTGCGGGTCCAGTATATGGAAGGTCGCTTCGGACATTGGAAGCCGTTGCTCGCGTCGGATTCTTACGGGGATTTTCAGCGACGGCTCCGCTATCTATCGGCTGTGTCGGCGCGCGACTACGCGCTCGTCGAAACCTTTCGGGCCGACTTGGCGAACATGCAGGAAGCGGAGCGGCAGCGGGAAGCGGCACGGGTGGGAATGGTTGCGTATAAACGCAGCACCGAAAAACATCTCGACGAGATCAAGGCGGTGAAGAAAGAGAAAAAGCTTTACCTGACCAAGCTCACCCACGAGAAGGAATCGGCCGAACGGGCGTTGCAGGAACTCGAACGATCGGCCGCGCGAATCGACAGTCTCCTTCGTGAACTCGAACAGCGCCGGCGAGCAGCGGCGGCCAGGCCGCCCTCCGCTTCCCTGCCGAAAGGGGTGAAGGGCGGCCTTCCCTGGCCGGCTGAGGGCAGCGTGCTGACCTACTTCGGCCGGCAAAAGCATCCGACCTTCAATACGTATGTTCAGCGGAAGGGGATAGAGATTCGCACCGTGGAAGGCAGCGCCATCCATGCGGTCATGGCTGGAACGGTGGTCTATGCTGACTGGTTGAAAGGCTACGGACTCGTTATAATCCTCGATCATGCGAATGGCTTTTTTTCCCTGTATGCGCATGCTTCAAAAATCCTCACGTCGGTGGGGGCGCAAGTCGCCTCAGGGCAGGCCATCGGTGAGACCGGCGATACGGGCATGACGGGCGAAAATACCTTATACTTTGAATTGCGCCAAGGGGCCGAAGCGGTCGATCCCCTCCAGTGGCTGGCGAAGCGTTAGGACAATAAAAGACCGTGCGGGCGAAAGGACGCATATGATGGAACAGAACCAACGGCGGCGATTTTGGATGCTGGGCCCAATGGTCATGGTGGCTTTGCTGTTCGGGGTGTTGATCGGCAAGGGATGGGAACGAACCGGGCATGCCACGGAGACGTATGAAGAATTGAGGACGTTCTCGGAGGTATTGACTCAGGTCCAAAAGAATTATGTCGACGACACCAAGGTCAAAGATCTTGTCCAGGGTGCGATTCGTGGGATGCTCTCGACGCTCGATCCGCATTCCGCCTACATGACCCCCGAAATGTACAAGGAGATGCAAGTCGAGACGAAAGGGGAGTTCGGCGGCGTCGGCATCCAGATCGGCGTCAAAGAGAACCGCTTGGCCGTGATTGCGCCGATCGATGGGACTCCGGCCCAGCGGGCCGGTATTAAGGCCGGAGACTACATTACGAAGGTTAACGATGAGTCTACGAAAGATCTGTCGCTCATGGACGCGGTCCAGAAGATGCGCGGGCCGAAAGGCACGAAGGTCAATCTCACCATCCAACGGGATGGCAACGTCGACCCACTGCAATTCACCCTGGTGCGGGACACGATCAAGATTGAAAGCGTCAAATCGAAGGTGTTGGAGAACATCGGCTACGTGAAGCTGACACAGTTCCAAGAGGCGACCGGTCGGGACTTGGGCAGAGTCTTGAAGCAGTTCAAGGAACAAAAAGTACAGTCCACGATTCTCGATCTCCGGAACAACCCGGGAGGTCTGTTGACCGCGGCGGTCGAAGTGTCCGAGCAATTTCTGCCGAACGGCAAACTGGTCGTCTATACGAAAGGCCGTGAGAGCAAGAAGGACGAGTGGTTTGCGAAAGGCAGGGACCAGATGGACGACTCACCCATGATCATTCTCGTCAATGAAGGTTCAGCCAGTGCGTCGGAAATTGTCGCGGGCGCACTACAAGATTACGGTCGTGCGGTGATCGTAGGGACGACCTCGTTCGGGAAAGGCTCCGTGCAGACGATTCTTCCGCTGGGAGACGGATCTGGTCTGCGGCTCACGACTGCGAAGTACTACACCCCGAAAGGACGGTCGATTCAATCGACGGGCATCACTCCCGACATTGTGATCAAACCGCAGCCGGCGACCACGGTGGCCAAAGCAGAGACGAAGCCCGGCGAAAAGGAGACCGACGGGAAGATGACCAAACCGCCCGTCACGGGCGGGCCAGGAAGAGAACAGTCCGCCGTGACACCGAAGGGCGCCGAAGAGGGAGTGAAGAACGGCGCGACACCGCCGTCTTCCCCCCTTGATCTCTCGGGTGAGCCTTCGTTGGAGCAAGATGTGCAGCTGCAAAAGGCCGTGGAACTGCTCAAGACCTGGAAGATTTTCAAAGAGCTTCGGCCCTCTTGATCACGAGGAGCGTCGGCGCAGTTCGTCGATAGCCTCAAGCAGGATCTCTTCGGACCCGGAAAAGCCCGGGACGGTCCGGAGCATGTGAGAGCGCACGAGCGCCTCCAGGTCTGCCAAGGTGGCGATGCTCAGGCGACTGTACAGATAGGCCACCAGGGATTCCGAGAGCCCGGGCAATCGCGCCCAGCTTTTCACGTGCTCGGGCAGAGGCATCCTGAGCGTCTCCAGCGTCAGGATCTTGCCGGTTTTCAGAAATTCCTCGATCTTCTCCGACAGATCGCTTCCGATGCCGTCGATCTCCTCGAGCGCCTGCCGCCGAGCCACTTCCGCCACATCTTCGTCGAGGGCCAGCAAGGCGTCCGCGCCACGCCGGTAGGCACGGACGCGGTAGGGGTTGGCCCGCTGAGCGGCAAGGAGCTCGGCGATCGACCGGAAAAGTGCGGCAAGCTGCTGGTTGTGCTCCGGGACAGTCATCGTTGGTTCCGGTCGTATTCTGCCGGGTTCTCCGAGGCACAGGCAAGGCGCCCCGCCCTTGGCTTGATTGACAACAGGAATTGCCGTTCCCTAGGATGATAGGCGATGGGTGAAGCCTTGAAAATCCAGGTCAACGGCCAGCCGCGTCATTGCCCGACCGGCTCGACTGTCGGGGACTTGCTGCGGGAACTGGAGATCAAGACCGAGCGGGTTGCCGTGGAGTTGAATTTGGAGATTCTCGATCGCCAAGACTTCGATCTTCGGAGTCTGAAACCAGGAGATCGGGTCGAAATCTTGAGCTTCATCGGCGGCGGAGGGCTCGTCTCCGGCGAACGGACGGAAGGGGGACGGACCGATGTATGACGATCGACTGGTCATTGCCGGACGCGAATTCAAGTCCCGGCTTTGGGTGGGAACCGGCAAATACAAGGATTTCGTCGAAACCCGGAAGGCGATCGAAGTGTCCGGTGCCGACGTGGTGACGGTCGCGGTGCGCCGGGTCAACATCACCGACCGATCCAAGGAGAACCTGCTCGATTTTCTTGACCCCAAGAAGTACACGATTCTCCCGAATACGGCAGGATGCTACACCGTCGAGGATGCCGTGCGGTATGCCCGGCTGGCTCGAGCAGCCGGGGTTTCCGATCTCGTCAAGCTGGAAGTGCTGGGCGACGAGAAAACGCTGTTCCCGGACACAGCAGGTCTCATCGAGGCGGCCAAGATCTTGATCAAAGAAGGGTTCATCGTCCTGCCCTATACGAACGATGATCCCATCGTCGCCAAGAAGCTCGTCGATATCGGCTGTCCCGCCGTCATGCCGCTCGCTGCGCCGATCGGTTCCGGGCTAGGCATCCGCAATCCCTACAACCTCAAAATCATCATGGAGACCGTCAAGGTTCCCATCATTGTCGATGCGGGTGTCGGGACTGCCTCAGATGCAGCGCTCGCGATGGAGTATGGCGCCGACGCGGTGCTCATGAACACGGCCATCGCAGGTGCAAACGATCCTATCGCGATGGCGGAAGCCATGAAATATGCCGTTCAAGCCGGCCGGCTCGCGTACAAGGCGGGCCGGATTCCGCGCAAGCTGTACGCGACCGCGAGCAGTCCGATCGAAGGCATGCTATAAAATGCGGTGATGAGTGATCTGTGATGAGTGATCAGTGTCAGACGGAATCAATCATGATTCGACCTCCTTCGTGATCGGCGCTTCTTACCTATCACTGTTCACCTCTCACTAATCACTCGCCCATGCCGTCGCTTGAGTCTCGGCTTCTCCTCGTGACGGATCGCCATCAGACCAACGGCCGGCCATTGGTGGCCGTTCTGGCACAAGCGGCGAAAGCGGGAGGCCTTTCCATTCAATTGCGTGAACGAGACCTGAGTGGGAAGGAGCTGTTTGCCCTCGCAGACGAGATTCAGCGGTCCACTGGGCGTCACGGCATCCAACTCGTGATCAATGACCGCCTCGATGTGGCACTCTCGCTCCAGGACGTCGGCGTGCATCTGCGCAGCAATAGTCTGCCGGTGGAGGTGGCCCGCCGGTTGGTCGGTCCTCATCGGCTGCTCGGGATCTCTGTCCACTCTGTGAGCGAGGCGGTGCAGGCCGAAGCCGGCGGAGCCGATTACATGGTCTTCGGTCCGATCTATGAGACGCCGTCTAAACAGATGTACGGTCCTCCGCTCGGTCTTTCCGCTTTGCAAGACGCGGCACGAGCTGTTCGCGTACCGATCTTAGGCATCGGCGGCGTGACCGCCGCTCGCGCCCGTCACGTGCGCTTGGCCGGCGGGTACGGAGTCGCGGTCATCACCGCTGTACTTGCCGCGGATGATGTGGAAGCGGCAACGAGTGCGCTGCTCGACGCCGTGACCTCTCCATGATCGGACGCGCTGCTCGGTTGATTCCGCGCGTGAAATCGGCCGTCTAGTTGACCGTGAAAATAACGAGTGTTAGAATCCGCTCAAGACTTGGACTCTGCGATTCAGCATGAGTTTGTCGCATGTCCCAGGTGGTCCATGGCCGATACGAAGGGAAGTCCAAGCCGGCTCCGGTCCCTCCGAGATTCCGTTAAGCACATCACCAAGCGGCTGTCCGAGGGAGACCAAGACGTGATTCATCGAAACGAAGAACAACACCGGGAGATCGAAAAACTCCGCGTCCAGATCCAGTCGATGGAAGAAGAAATCCGTCGGCTGTACCAGTCCCGATACCAGCTCGACCAGGCCAACAAGCAAAATGAAAAACTGGTCACGACCCTTCAGGAAGCGAAGGCCCAAATCGAAGCCCTCCGCGCTGAAGTCGAAAAACTGACTGCGCCGCCTTCCACCTACGCCATCTTCTCAAGTCTGAATCAGGACGGCACGGGCAACGTCTACGTGTCCGGCCGCAAGATGAAGGTGAGCTTGCACCCCTCGGTCGCGAGCAAAGGACTGCGCAAGGGCCAGGAAGTGATTTTGAATGAGGCGTTGAACGTGATCGAGGCCCGTGGATTTGACGTCCAAGGCGAAGTGGTCCGCCTCAAGGATCTCTTGGAAGGCAACCGCGCACTCGTCACCCTGCATTTCGATGAGGAAAAAGTTGCGGAACTGGGCGAACCGCTGTTGACCGAGCGCCTCAGTGTGGGCGATCACCTCCTGTTCGATCCGCGCTCCGGCTGCGTCATCGAGAAGCTGCCGAAATCCGAAGCCGAGGAATTGGTGCTGGAGGAGGTTCCCGACGTGGACTACGCCCATATCGGCGGGCTTCAGCATGAATTGGAGCAGGTGCGTGATGCGGTGGAACTGCCCTTCCTCCATCCTCACTTATTCTCCGAATACCAGCTCAGCGCGCCGAAAGGCGTGCTGTTGTATGGACCGCCCGGTTGCGGGAAAACGCTTATTGCGAAAGCGGTGGCCAACTCCATTGCCAAGAAGCTGGGACACCTCACCGGCAAGGAAGTACGAAGCTATTTTCTGCATGTCAAAGGGCCGGAACTGCTCAACAAGTATGTGGGAGAATCCGAGCGCCAGGTGCGAGAGGTGTTCAAGAAGGCCAAAGAACGGGCGGCTGACGGCAATCCGGTCATCGTGTTCTTTGACGAGATGGACGCCCTCTTCCGCACCCGCGGTTCCGGCATCTCGTCGGACATCGAATCCACGATCGTGCCGCAGTTCCTCTCTGAAATCGACGGCGTCGAACGATTACGAAATGTGATCGTCATTGGCGCGAGCAATCGGCAGGATCTCATCGACCCCGCGGTGCTGCGGGCCGGCCGGTTGGATGTGAAAGTGAAAGTGGGCCGGCCAGATGCGGTGGCCGCCAAAGACATTTTCTCAAAGTACGTCGGGACCAGCCTTCCGTTTGACGACGAAGAGTTGAAGCGGCACGGTGGGGATGTGAAGGCGCTGGTCGAACATTTGACCGACATCACGGTCGGCACGATGTATGCCACCTCGGAGGAGAACAAGTTCATCGAGGTCACGTACGCTAATGGAGAGAAGGAAATCCTCTACTTCAAGGACTTCGCGAGCGGTGCCTTGATTGAAGGCATCGTTTCCCGGGCGAAGAAGTACGCGGTGAAGCGTGCCATTGCCCAGGACAGCCGGGGCCTTCGCTCCGACGATCTGATCCGCGCCATTCGGGAGGAGTTCAAAGAACACGAGGATCTGCCCAATACGACCAATCCCGACGACTGGGCAAAGGTCGCCGGCAAGAAAGGTGAGAAAATCGTGCACATTCGCACGATCAGCGGCGGTCCGGGCGAGTCGCGTCAGATCGAAACCATTACCACCGGCCACTACCTCTAGACCCCCATGCGGGAATCCACACCCCCGGCGGCTCCTCGCGTACTCGGAACGGAAACGGAATTCGGCATTGCCTCAAGGGATGCGTCGGCTACCGATCCGATTTCGAATTCGCTCGCCGTCATCGGGCATTACCCCGGCATCTCCGTGCCTCATGCCGTGTGGGACTATGAGAACGAAAATCCTTTGCTTGACGCCCGGGGGTTTGAGGTCGAGGGAGAACGGGAACGGCCGAACCCCGACTATAACCGTCAGCTCAACAAAGTGCTTGCCAATGGAGGCCGTCTGTATGTGGACGGCGCTCATCCGGAATATTCCACACCCGAGTGCACGAATCCACGCGAGATTGTCGCCTTTGAGCGGATCAGCGAGCGCATCCTCGCGCAATGCCTCGAGAACATGACGCGTGTGCGGGGTCGGGACCAGTGTGTGCTCTACAAGAACAACTCCGACGGCAAGGGCAACAGCTACGGTTACCACGAAAATTACATGCTGTCGAGATCCGTGCCCTTCGAACGGATCGTGAAAACGCTGACCCCCTTTTTCGTCACCAGATTGATCTATGCGGGGGCGGGAAAGGTTGGCGCAGAAAACCAGACGAGCTTCACGGAATTCCAGATTTCCCAACGGGCGGATTTCTTCGAATGCCTGGTGGATCTCAACACGATGGTGAAGCGTCCGATCGTCAATTCGCGCGATGAGCCGCACGCCGACTATGGGAAATATCGACGTCTCCACGTCATCGTCGGCGACGCTAACATGGCGGAGTTGTCCACTTATCTGAAGGTGGGAACGCTCGGCATTGTATTGGATCTTCTGGAAGCCGGCATCGACGTCCCGCAGATCGAGCTGGAGGATCCCGTCCTCGGGATTAAGCAGGTCTCACGGGATCTGACGATGAAAGGTGCCTTGAAACTCGCGGACGGACGGGTCACGACCGCCGTAGAGATCCAACGGACGTATCTCAAGGCCGCCATGGACTTTTACGCCTGTCATGAATTGGACCAGGTCACCAAAGATATTCTCGTTCGCTGGGAAGACGTGCTCGACAAGCTGGAGCGCGACCCTCGTTCGCTCGCGAAGGAACTGGATTGGGCGGCGAAACGCCACATGATCGAATCCTATATGGACCGTAAGGGATGCGGATGGAATGATCCGCGGGTGCGGCTCATGGACCTGCAATACCATGACATCAGGCCGGAAAAAGGGCTGTATTACACGCTCGAGCGCAGCCATCTGATCGAGCGCATTGTGCAGGACGTTGAAGTGACGAGAGCCGAGTTTACGCCGCCGTCAGGCACGCGCGCCTACTTCCGGGGGCGATGCATCGGCAAGTTCTCAAAATCCATCTACGGGGCCAGCTGGACGTCGGTCCTCTTCGACGTCGGCAACACGACGATCAAGAAAGTGCCATTGATGGACCCCCTCCGGGGAACCGAATCCCTGACCGCAGAATTGCTGGACCAGTCGGATACAGCGGAAGCCTTGCTCGCCAAGCTGAAAGCCTAAATGAAGCTTCCCTTCTTCCCTCACCACGACGATGCCAGCTTCTTTAATTTCCTGACCAGGCAGCACCCTGAGTTGACGCCTGGCGGCCGGCGGTTGCCTGAGCCAGTCTCGGCACCGCATGAACCGGGGAGGCCGGTTCACTCCGTCACCGTCCCGCACGCGACCACCGTCCTGGCCGTCAAGTATCAGGAAGGCGTCGTCATCGCCGGGGACCGCCGTGCAACCGAGGGATTCCAGATCGCCGAGCGCCGCATCGAAAAAGTGTTCAAGATCGACGACTATTCGGCCATGGCGATTGCCGGAGCGGCGGGCCCTTGCATTGAGATGGCAAAGTTGTTTCAAACCGAGCTCGAACACTACGAGAAGTTGGAAGGCATGCAACTATCCTGTGAAGGCAAGGCCAACAAGCTCGGCCAAATGGTCAAGGCGAACTTGCCGATGGTCTTTCAAGGGCTGGTCGTGATGCCGCTCTACGTCGGCTATGATCTCAAACGCAGCGAAGGACGGATCTTTAAATACGATTTAGCCGGCGGCCGCTACGAGGAGTCCGATTACCATGCGATCGGCTCAGGAGGAAAGGATGCTCGCAACACGATGCGCGAGCATTTTAGAAAGGGCATGGCCGAACCGGACGCGCTGAGGCTGGCCCTCTTGGCGCTCTACAACGCCGCCGACGATGACGTGGGCACCGGCGGACCAGATCTGGTGCGCGGGATCTATCCCACCGCCAAGATCGTCAATGGCAGCGGGATTATCGACGTGGCGGACTCGCGGATTCGCGGCGTCTACGATGAGCTGCTGGCCGGCCGCGTGGCGAAGGAGCGATAGACATGCCGATGCCCTACTACGTCTCGCCCGAGCAGATGATGCAGGACAAGGCGGAGTATGCCAAAAAGGGCATCGCCAAGGGCCGGTCCATCATCGCCATGGAATATGTGAACGGGATCCTGTTGGCCGCCGAGAATCCGAGTGCCAGTCTACACAAGATATCCGAGATTTATGACAATATCGCGTTCGCCGGTGCCGGAAAGTACAGTGAATTTGAAAATTTGCGCAAAGCGGGCATCAGGCACGCGGATCTCAAGGGATTCATGTACAGTCGTGAAGATGTGACCGCCCGGTCGCTTGCCAACGGCTATTCCCAAAGCCTGGGCACAATCTTCAGTCAGGAAATGAAGCCGCTTGAAGTGGAGATCCTCGTGGTGCAAATCGGACACAACGGCCATACCAATGAGATGTACCGCATCTCCTTCGACGGCAGCATCATCGATGAGAAACAGTTCGCCGTGATCGGCGGAAAGTCGGAGGCCGTCCAGGCCGCGCTCAAGGAAAAGGTGCCGGCTAGGCCACCTGATCTCAAGACGGCACTGAATCTCTGCATCGTGGCGCTCGAACAGACAGGCAATCAAAAACTCTCGCTCGAAAGCCTCGAGGTGGCGGTGCTGGATCGTACGAGAGAGAACCGAAAATTCCGCCGGTACACTCCCGCCGAAACGAAGCAGTTTCTCTCCTGATCCCCTCGGGCCGGCGAATCCTTCCGCTTCTGTTGAAGATAGGCCGAAGGCCGTGTATTCTGCTTCTATGCCTTCACCCGGACCTATGAAGCAGCGCATCTTCGGCCTTGAGAACGAGTACGGCCTCATTTTTTCGCCGAACGGCCGGATTTACCTGCCGATGGAAAAGGTGCTGGGCTATATCTTCGAGGGTCTGATTCCCAATAGCTGGCCGTCCAACGCCTTCCTGGTCAATGGGGCGCGGTTCTATCAGGACACGGGCTGCCATCCCGAGTATTCGACACCTGAATGCGACAATATTTTGGACCTGGTCATTCATGACAAGGCCGGTGAGCGGTTGTTAGAAGCCTGTTTGCCGGCGGCTGAAGAACGGCTGCGGGAGGAGGGGCTGTCAGGGGAGATTTACATTTTTAAAAACAATACGGATTCGCTGGGTAATACCTACGGCTGTCATGAAAATTTCCTCATGCGCCGGGACGTTGATTTCTGGAAAGTCACCGAGCAGCTCATACCTTTTTTTGTGACCCGGCAGGTCTATAGCGGCGCAGGCAAGGTGCTCAAGGTTTCCGGGAAACCCCAGTTTTTCATTTCCCAACGGGCCCAGCACATCCACGAAAAGACTTCCTCCTCGACGACCTCCTCCCGCAGCATCATCAACACGCGGGACGAGCCGCATGCGGATGCCGAACGCTACCGCCGGTTGCACATCATCGTCGGCGATTCCAATATGTCGGAGCTGGTTACCTACCTCAAAGTCGGAACCGCGACCCTCGTGCTCTCGATGATCGAAGAAGGATTTTCCGTCCATGGAATGGAACTGGAGGATCCCGTAAAGGCGATCCGTGAAATTTCCCGCGATCCCACGGTCAAACGAAAAGTCAAACTCGACGACGGCCGGCAGATGACCGCGGTCGAGATCCAACGGGTGTATCTGGAACGGGCGCAGGAATATTTGGCTCAACAGGACCACGACCCCATCCTGGATGATGTCTGGAAGCGGTGGGCGGGGATTCTGGACAAACTGGAAGACGATCCGATGCAGCTGGTGCGCGAAATCGACTGGATCACCAAACGCCACCTGATTCAGTCCTATGTAGATAGGAAGGGGTGTAGTTGGGATGATCCCCGTGTCTTCCTCCTGGACCTTCAGTTTCATGACGTCAAACGCACCAGAGGGCTCTACTACCTCATGGAATCCCGCGGGCTGATCGAGCGGGTGGTCGAAGAGGACGCCGTCCAGCGGGCCATGTCGACGCCGCCCCAGACGACGAGGGCGAAGGTACGGGGCGACTTCATCCGGTTTGCCCGCGCGAAGAATCGCTCCTACACGGTCGATTGGACCTATTTGAAGTTGAACGGCTATTGGGAAGAAACGATCCTCTGCATGGATCCCTTCAGTGCCGTCAATCGGCGGGTCGACGAGCTGGTGTCGCAGGTGTCCGGTTTGCGATTCTATCGGTGAAACGGCAGTCCAAGGCGTAGCCAATGTTCACTTCTGCATTGAAACAGGCCGGTCAGCGCGTGTCACGGTTGGATCGGACGCTGCTGATCCTGATCGTCCTGCTGACCAGCGTGTTTCCTGTCGAGTTGTTTCCGAATGCTCCTCCTCCACCCAAGGGAATCGACGGACAGTACAGCGGCCGTCAAGGGCAGGTGCTGCTCGTGAGGGTTCCTCTCTCCGAAGAGGCGACGGAAGTCAAAGGCACGTTTTTGGACCGGACAATTCCATTCTTTCGCGAAATTCGGACCGGAGAACCGGCCGGGTATCTGGGGTTGGTCGGCATCGATATGCAGGATGCTCCCGGCACGTATGAGCTCGCGGTGACGATCAAGAACGGCGAGCAACCGGCCAAGCATCGCAGCTACCATGTGTTGGTGACCAAG
>DATIGH010000045.1:0-3413 GCA_035454845.1 Nitrospira sp. | reverse complement strand
CCCGACACGACAACCGGGTTGTCGCAATACAACGCGGATTCTGGCAACGAGTGGTGAGGGGCGGGCGGGGAGGCGAGGAACAGTCGGCCCGCTGACCACGAGGCGAGGGCCACTAGCTGGCAGTGGCCCATTCGGGCGAATCAGTCATCTCAATCCACGACAGATAGCTTGTGTCCGGTGAACCGGATTTGGACTTTCGTGCCTTAAGGGAACGGAGCCCCGTGGACTTTTTCGCTTTGAGCTGTTTGTTGGCACGGCGGGTGGGCCATTTGATTCTTGCCTTCGCCCCTGAGGGTTTCGTAGCCCGCTTCACTCGCTTGGTCTTGGTTGTCCGTCGCTTGATCATAAGCACCTAATAAGCAAGAGTGATTCTTCTGTTATCAAGACTCTAAGCTAGACGAGAGCCAGCCGTAAAACAATCGAAAAGGAGAAATGCTCCAAGGCTGCGCGCTTGACGGTGTACGTTAAAGCCTGAAAGTCCAACTCATTATGTGTAAGGTTGTAAACTAGACACTCCCTGTGTTACGGTTGGGTCGTCGTCGTACGGGCCTCGCGACGAAGTTGCTTCAATGAGGAAGGCCCGCAACATCGATGTTGCCTTGTCCGAGAATCTTGTCGGAAGTCAGACCTAAGTCGCCGTATTGCCCGCGTCTTCGGCCCGCTCCTTCCCCCGTTCCTCGAGTTCAAGACAATGTCACATTCATAAGGAGGAACCCCACATGGGTTCGAAGCTTTACGTCGGTGGGTTGCCCTATTCGGCGACCGAGCAGCAATTGAGCGATTTGTTTGGGGCGCATGGCACGGTGGCTTCTGCGAGAATCATCGCAGATAAGTTCACGGGCCAGTCCCGCGGATTTGGCTTTGTGGAGATGTCCTCGGATTCTGAGGCAAAGGCCGCGATCACGGCGCTCAATGGCTCGGACATGGGGGGCCGCTCGTTAACGGTGAATGAAGCGAAACCGATGGAGCAGCGTTCCGGTGGCGGCGGCGGCCGTGGCCCCGGTGGAAAGCGCGATCGCTGGTAAGCGGCTCACTCTGATCGAACAGGCGAAAGGGTGCCATGAAAGCATGGCACCCTTTTTTTGTTCACAAACCTCATTCCGCGTTGTGCCATGCGTTGGGCGGGGTCTGTCGCGGTGTGAGGTGCGATCCGCAGTGGGGGCGGGGATCTGGTCTTTCTGGTCCACGGTCTAACTGGTCTATCTGGTCCCTCGGTCGAGATAGACAAGACAGACCGTCGCACGAGAGAGACGGCTTTGAATTTTTAACACGTCCTTGTTGGCCAGAACGTCGGTTGACCGCAGTTTTTGAGAGGCTTAACATCAGCTGATGATTCCGTTCACATCCGCGTTGGAGGAGGCTCCCATGGAAAGCCAAGCCCAAGATCGGCCGGTTCTGATTCATATCCAACGTCTTGTCGAAGAAGAACACCGATTGCACGAGCAAAGAGGACACTCAAAAGCCGACCGTAAGCGGCTCGCACAAGTCCAAGTCGAACTGGATCAATGCTGGGACCTCTTGCGTCAGCGGCGTGCTCTTCGCGATGTGGGGGATAATCCGGACGAAGCGGAAGTTCGCCCGGCGCACGTCGTCGAAAATTATGAGCAGTAGGGATTCGTTGTCAGCGAGTCTCCGATCTCTTGTCCGTCTTGCGCCATCGCGACTGCCACGAAACACCTAGATTCCACCGTTCTGAGAAGCTCTTAGAAGCCGACCGCCACCCGCCCCGAAATGGTTCCTGGATCTGTTCAACAATTAATGGGTCGAGCTTTAAGAGCGACGACCGCCGAACTCATCCGCGTGAAGCGACACAAATTCGCGGATGCTCATCGCCGGCCGTCCGGTCACTCGCTCAACCCCGTCCGCCATCCGATCATACCGATCACCTCTGTTCAACGTGGCCATCGTTAACAGATGCTTCGAGAGGTGCTCCGGCAACCCTGCCTGTTTCAGCCTCTCTTCCCACTCCTTTGCGGGAATGTCAGCGTATGTGATCGTACGGTTCAGCGCTTCCGAGTACTCCCGGGCGACCCCATGCATGTCCTGTGATCGCGGACCGGTGAGTTCGTAGATCCGACCTAGGTGTGGTTGAGGCTCGCCGAGAATGCCAGCGACGACGTGAGCGACATCAGCTGTGGAGACTGGAGAAGTCTTTCCTCTTCCAAACGGCAGTTCAATGCGATCTCGTTCGCGGACAGAGGGAGCAGTGAGGGGAAGGAAGAAGCCCTCGAGGAACACCGTGGGCCGGATCGTGACGACCGGCAGGCCAGACCACGCGAGTGCCTGCTCGCTGAGCCAGTGCTGCCGCTGCTGAGGGCTTGGCGTCATGTCCTGAATACTCATCTGGGAGACCGTCATCTGGGACATGTTGACTAATACCTCGACGCGAAGTTCCCGGGCGACCGCAGCCATGATCACGGTGGCTTCGAGGTATCCTGTGGAAAGGGACATGCCGAAGTAAATTCGCCGGCAGCCGCTGACAATCCGATAGACATCGGCGGGCTCGAGGAGATCTCCGATGGCAATCTCAGCGCCCGCTCTTCGCAAGGCAGCCGATCGGTCGTCTTCGCGCCGGACCATGGCGCGAACGGGAAGTCCGCGCTCGAGGAGTAAGCCGGTCACGGTTCTGCCAACCGCCCCGAGTTGACCGGCGGCGCCGGTTACAAGTATCGGTCCGATATCTACCATGTAACCTACCGCCTTTTCGTCGACGCCGCGCTGGATATACCGGAAAGCCTGCGCGACCTTCAGTGAGGATGCGCTCCCTCTGGAATGGTGAACGTCACTGTCTTTGACTGCTCGGGGACGCCCTGATGGATGGCATTCACCAATTCGATTCGGATCTTGTGCGGGCCGGGCGGCAACAAGGCCACGTCAATCGGGGCAGTACTCATGTGCGCCCACAACCAAGGCAGGTCGTCCACGTGTATGTGAAGATGTCCAACCCGTGGAGATGCGTTGAGGGCATCCTTGCCGGACTCCGGTCCGATATTCACGTTCTCCACCCGCCACGTTATCCAGACGATGCCCTTGGCGAGCAGGTCTGGAAGTGGAGGATCCACGATTAATCTTGCTGGAGGCTCCTTGGTACTCGGCGTAGATGTTTCGGCCCGTGCGGCGATCACGGCGGTTACCATAGCAACTGCAACCAGCAATATAGCAATCCGTTTCATAAGCCGTCTCCTTTCCCTGCGGGTTCATGTAGACGGAAAAGCCTGGGCTTCTGATCTGAGAGAGTCAATAGGGAGAGAAGTCTTAGTGGAGGCTGGTTCCCGGTCCAGGTATCAAGGGTCGGTTCTGACACCTTTTCATATTCCCCTCGGGCCATGCGAGACGCTGATGTCAGGACACTGACGCAGCGTTTGGTACACGACACAGTAACGTTCAGTGAGGCGGATAAGAGTGGCAATCTG
>DATIGH010000044.1:0-6128 GCA_035454845.1 Nitrospira sp. | reverse complement strand
GCCCATTTTTCCTGCCCAAACTCTATCATTTGCTCTGCGTGCACAATAGAAAGTCTGACGATTTGAACAACAGTACGAGGCCAGTTTACCTACCGCCTTTAGCCGCTCTCGAATGATTCGTTAGATCAAGGTGTACGACCGCGTCTGCGCATAGGTTGACGATACGGCCAAAACCGCGTTGTAGAGTAGGTCGGGCGGTTACCCGTCCCGACCCCTCGCCAGAGCCGTACTAGGAGGTTTTCACCATACGGCTCCTCCGCCGATGTGGCTCGTGGCTACCGACCCCAAATTTGGACCGTGATCCGAGGTCGAGGAAGAGGCCACCACCTGAGTAGATCGGTGAATCTCTCCCAGTTGAGACGCTTGCGTTGACTTCGACGGCAAAGCCATTTGTACCAAGCCCGCTTCGTCGCTTCGACCAGCAGCATCCAACTATGATAGTTGCCACTGACGCCAAAGTAATTAAAGTGGCCCTGTAAGCGTCGATAGAGCGCGGCGTGCTGTTCCTTCACCGGGAGATGCCGATGGCGACGGCACCACTCGTAGATGGACGTCTTTGCCCGTCTGAGGCTCGCTCGCCGAGTCTTGCACCACATCCGCCAGTGACCGTTCCGAGTCCGTCTCCAGTAGAACGTAAACCCGACAAAGTCAAAGGTGGCCGGACCTTTCCCGCCTTGCTGCGTCTTGGGCGGGCGCCGAAAGGGCAACAGCCGGGTCTTATCCGGGTGCAGGGTCAGTCCGAAGCGCCCCAAGCGTTTCTCAAGCACCGCCATCACCCGCCGTGCATCGTCCTCATGCTCAAAGCCGATGATGAAGTCGTCGCAATATCGGATCAGGGTTGCCTGTCCCCGAAGTCGCGGTTTCACCTCGGTTTCAAACCACAGGTCGAGTACATAGTGGAGATAGAGATTACCTAATAACGGTGAGAGCGCCGACCCCTGGACGGTACCCAAATGCGGCTCGGAAAACACCTCGCCATCGAGTACCCCCACAGGCAAGCATTTACCCATGAGCCGCAACAGCGACCCATCCGCGACCCGAACTTCGAGCATCCTCTTCAACTCGGTGCGATCCAAGCTGTCGAAAAAAGACACCAAATCCGCCTCGAAGATCCAACTCACCTTGCCCTGATCAACCACCCGTTTCAGGGCGCGCACGGCGTCGTGGGCGCTGCGTTTGGGCCGGGAGCCATACGAACCGTCCAGAAAGTCCTGTTCGTAAACCGCCCCCAGTACCTCCCGCACGGCGTCCTGGACCAGTTTGTCCTCAAACGCCGACACACCTATCGGCCGGGTCTGACCCCGACCTTGCCCCTTGGGGATGTGGACCCGTCGGATAGGCTGGTGGCGATACTGCTTTGCCTTCAGCCGCGCGTGCAAGTCCTGGAGGTTGGCCTCCAAGTTCTGCCCGTACTGCTCCTTCGTGACCCCATCCACGCCCACCGCCGCCGTACTGCGTTGGCGATGATAGGCCCGTTCCAAGGCCGGCACGTCAATCAGATGCGCAAGGGAGTGAAACCGTCCCTCGGGTTCGCGTTTCGCTCTGTCCACTACCTTCCGAAGTCCGGGTGACATGTCCCCCAATGTCAACGCATTGGCCATGGTTCCCTCCTGAAGTTCACACCGACACGGGCATGCCTTTGCTCGACTGGGTCCGACCGCCACGCCGTTCCCCAGTGTCATTGCTCCTATGCAGCCCTCCGACTCCCTGCCTCCATCAGCCACGGCTCCGGTTCCCCTTGCCGTGACCTACCTCGATGCGGGTGCTTGTTCTGTGCCTCGTGGGCCGACGACACGTGCACCCGCAACGTGCCGTGCGTCGGAGACGACTCACCGGCTCTCCGCAAAACCGGAATGTGTCGAGGAGAGGCGAGGGCCTCCCAGGTTACTGGGCCGTCCTCTTCGTGCGTGCCCTGGTCGAACACCCCGCCGGATATGAACCCCTCCTTGCCCATTAACGCAGGGGCCATTGTGGCCTTCGATATATTCCAGCACTCTCGGCATCCGGAAAGATGATAGGTTTCGGGGCCGCAGTCCCACAGCCCGCACGCTCGCATGCCTACGCATCGCAAACCCCATCTCTGGGATCGGCGCAAGGCTTGCTACTGACTCGGGTGGGCTCACCCTTAGCCAGGCAGGATTCGCACCTGCTGGACGACAGACAAAGTTTCATGGAGGCATCGCATCCTCCTTTTCCCTTTGACCAGCCTTGCCTGGTCGCACTGGATTTCCTATCCGCATCCGCATTTCCTATCCGCTTCTTCTCTAACCCGAATTATTCATCAACCTGAAAAATTGACCACATCAGGTACCATTGTCATCTGCATGGACTCGTCAAAAAGTCTCTTCCGAGCTGATGAGGCGCCTAACACCCACGGCTCAGGCCGGCTTTGCATCGCCTCCATCGCTCGGATGGGCGCCTCTGGACGCACCACCATCTCTCCGCCCTCTGGGGCCTACCTCAACGTCTTGGCAGGTGCGCCACAGTGCTCCGATTGACCTCAACGAGCCGCCTAGGTCAGCCGAACGCAGGCCAATAAAGCCAAACAGCGCCTGAAAACGGGCGCCACGGGACACGATGACGGCAACGAGAGTTCGATCCGATCGCTGAACTCGCGAATCCGGGCACCGAGTTTGAGTAAACGCAGCTGAAGCGTTTCCATCGTCGCCTTGGCCCATGGCGTACCCTGCAACAGCTCCCGACGCAAAGTGTCCAGTAACACATAGGCGGCTGAATGCAAAAACACCCGGAATTGATTCGCCTCAAAGCGATGACACGAGGTGCGATCCGATTTCAGGTAGCGTTTGTGGTCCTTGATCTCGTTTTCCATTTGGCCGCGCCCGCAATAGATTTGTCGGTACAGCCCCTTGGCGCCGGCCTGCTCCAAGTCCGTCACAACAAAGCGCGTGTTGACGCCTTGCCCCGAGACTTCGACCTTGATCACGACGCGCCGGGGGCGCGGCCACGTGCCGGCCTGATAGCGCGTCGAGTGGAAGCGCGTCACCTTGCCCCCATCGCGCTCATAAGCGCCTTTGGCCTGCTCCACGATGTCTTTGGCCAAGAGCTTCAACACGGCGTTGCTGGTTAAGCCCGTGACATAATGCAGGTTGGCTTGCGTCTCGATCCACTGCATCACTTCAGGGTAAGCAAAATGGCTGTCACCGCGAAAGATCATGAGGGTCTCGGGCCAGGCTTGGCGCAGGCGATGAACCAGGCGTTTCAACACCGCTAGCAGCTGTGCCGCGCTGAAGCGTTTAGCTTTGAAAATCGTGGTCATCAGGCGCCCGGAGAGCCCCTCATAGACGTGTAGCGGCATGAAACAGTAGCCGCCATAATGGCCATCGTATCGGACTTGTTCCTGCTGCCCATGGGCAGGGTCCTCGGTGTCATCGAAATCGAGCACGATGAGCTTGGGGACGCGCTTATAAGAAGCGACAAACTGATCGATGAACACCTGCGCCATCCGGTAGAGCTCGGTGCGTGAGGCGCGGTTTTCAAAGCGCGAGATCGTCGGTTGTGAAGCTAAAGGGGCACCGCTTTCGGGCAGACGACCCAGCAAGACCTTGAAGATCGGATCGTGGCGCAGGGTGTTGGCGTCATTGGCGTCTTCATAGCCCACCGCGATTTGTAAGACCCGTTGTTTGAGCAGGTCATGGGTCGTAAAGTCAATGCGCCTGGGATCGCGTGGGTCTCGAAGGACCGCTGCCAGATCACGTGTTAAGCCCATCTGGTCATCGGGGTCGCCCAGCAGAATCAGACCGCCATCGCAAGACAAACGTCCGCCATCAAAGTCGACGAGAATAGCTTTGTCCTGGAGCGGCGGCAAGTGAAGCGGGTTGTCGATAGCGTCTGTCATCGAATCGATGCCTGGAATCGTGTATGCTTTGGGATTAGATGCGTTCATGTGGACTCACTCCTATGGTTGAAATTGGGTTACGCCCTATTATAGGACGTGATGGAGTGAATCCCATGAGCGTCTTTCACCCTCATGAATAATCCGGGCTAGACGTCAGTTCCAATTAAAAAAATCCCACCTGGGTTTACCACTTGATGAGCTTGGAGACCGGATGCCGGCCATGGGTCAGCCGCTCGCCCAGCCATTTAAACATCAAAGCGGTCATTACCGCATCGCCGTATGCGGTATGGCGCTGCCAAAGCTCCACCTGGCAAAACTCAGCCACCTCTTCCAGCGTATAATGCCCCACCCGCCCGGAAGCTTTCGGTCTGGGCTAATACGTCGACTGGCGAAGAGGACGTTGGTTGTGGGAGGGTCATGATGGGACATCCCCGGGATGCCGAGTCCGCTGCAAGCGGAAGTCACAAATCATAGCCGTGCCGTACCTCCTGACAACGTTTCAAGCATGAAACGACTCGGCGAGAAGCACAAGCGTGCTGGATCGAGAAAGCTATTTCGGGATTGTAAATGAGGATGAATAAATGTATGTTCTAGAATTAGAATATAATTCTAGAACAGGGGGGGGATCAAATGCATTTGAATATCAAAAATGACGCCACCTATCAGTTGGCCGCCGAGCTCGCCAGCCTCACCGGCGAAACGCTGACCGCCACCGTCACCATCGCCCTGCGCGAACGCCTGAATCGCGTCAAACGGCGTCGAGGCCGGCGTTCGCTGGTCGATGAACTGGACGAGATTGCCCTGCACTGCGCCGCTCTGCCCGTTCTGGATGACCGCAGTGACGAGGAGATTTTGGGCTATGACGAACACGGGTTACCCAGCTGATGGGACCAACTCATGGTGATCGATACCTCCGCCGTCTTGGCCATCCTTCGGGATGAGCCCGAGCGCCACCGCTTTAACCAGGCCATTGACGCCGATGACATCCGGCTCATGTCCATCGCCTCGTTTGTCGAAGCCTCTATGATTCTGCTCGCCCGCCACGGCTATGAGGGGATTCGCGACCTCGATCTGTGGATAGCGCGCGCCGAGATTGAGTTGGCGCCGCTCGATGTCAATCAGGCACATCTGGCCCGCCAGGCGTTTCGGCAATATGGCAAAGGCCAACATCCTGCTGCCTTGAACTTTGGCGATTGTTTTACGTATGCCCTGGCCAAGGCGGCTCAGGAACCGTTGCTGTTCAAGGGGCAAGACTTTGCCCAAACCGATCTCGATGCCGTCGCCGTGCCAGGCGGAGGTGAAGCCGAAGGGCCGCCGCTGGCGTGAGGAGACCCGGTCGACGCTGCCGATCACATCGGTATTCGGCGTCTGGGCACGCAGATGCGGAAATGGGTGGATCCTGGTCCAACACCTAGGTCAAGCCGAACGCCCCTTGCCGCTAGGCGATCCGATCATCACTGAATACGATGCGATGGGCGGCTCGTTGCTGATTCTCGGTGCCCCGGGAGCGGGGAAGACGACCACGGGTTGCTGCCCCTGGTAGTCTGTAGCCGCACCGCCGACTATGAAGCGGTGGGCAAACGGTTGCGCCTTCCGGGCGCGATTCGGATTGAGCCGTTGACTCTTGAACAAGTTCATCACCGTCTCGCCCGCGGTGGTTCCCGACTCGACGCGCTCCGTCAGACGCTAGACGAGGATCCGAAGCGGTGGGCACTACTCGATACGTCCCTAATGCTCAGCATCTTCACTCTGGTGTCGCTCTCGGCCGTGCTGTCGGCTGCGATGCTGGACTGGGAGTGGCTCGAGGCCTCGCCCATGGCGCGGGTGCGGGCGCTGCCCGAGCCCCGGGGCCGGGTGCGCTACCTGAGCGATGAGGAGAGGGTGCGATTGCTTCAGGCGGTAGAGGTGAGCCACGAGCCGGCTCTGGCCGTGGTGGTGTGGCTCGCTATTGCCACCGGCGCCCGTAAGGAGGAATTGCTGGGGTTGCGCTGGCGCGATGTGGACTGGGCGCGGCAGCAACTGGTGTTTCACCACACTAAGAACCACGAGCGGCGCACCGTGCCGGTGCGGGGCGAGGCGTGGACGCGGCTGGAGGCCTGGGCTAGGGGCGTGGCGCGGATTGGGCCGGACTGGGTGTTTCCCCGGAAGGACGGAAAAAAAACCGCTGGACAGCCGCTACGCCTGGGAGCAGGCGCGGGCCAGAGCGGGGCTGGAGGATTTTCGGTTTCACGACCTGCGCCACTCCACGGCGAGCTATCTGGCGATGAGCGGG
>DATIGH010000043.1:0-12917 GCA_035454845.1 Nitrospira sp. | reverse complement strand
CTAGTCACCTTTGGCAATTTTCATGCATACGAGCCACCAGCGTTATCTTGCCGACGGAGCCCTCTCGCCGTGCGGCGCTCATTCTCAACCGAGGCGATTCACCGCAGCGTGTGCATGCCTTGCTTTTGCGCTCTCGGCATTTCCCATCGATGCGGCCTGGCGCGTGGTGGCAGCCGCTGAAACGGCCAAGGGCGCGCCCGCGAACCATCCGACGCTCAACCAGTCCAAGCGACTCATCGACGCGGGACAGGCGGAAGAAGCCATAACGATCCTTCGCAGGTTTTTGGGGACCAATCCGAAACCGGACCTGCGTGACGACACCTATCTCCTGCTCGGAGCGGCCCTGTATCGGGCTCAGCAGTATGCAGAGGCATTGAAATATCTGCAGCAACTTCAGACGGAGTTTCCCAATTCGGAAGTGGTCGACCGGGGGAAACTGATGCTGGCGCGCACGCATGCAGCAATGGGAAATCCCGATCTCGCGCTTCCGATCTTGACCGCCTTACGCACCTTGCCTCAAGACGATGTCACCAAGCGCGAAGCGATACATCTGAGCGGTGAGCTCTATGTTCAGAAGAAGGAGCCTGCCCGCGCGATACAAGCCTGGCTCGACGAAATGTCATTGAGCTCAGATGAACAAGCGGAGGAGATCCGTACAAACATCACCGAACTCATCAACACTTCCTTTGACAAGAAAGTTCTCGAGCGGATCAGGGGGGCGTATCCGAAAAGCTTCCCGGGTGATCTGGCCGCGCTTCGCTTGATCGACCTGTATATGGGACGGGGGGAAGAGCACCAAGCTTCACGACAGATTCAGCAATTCCTGGCATATTTTCCGTCTCATCCCCAGCGAGAACGTGTGTCTGAGATGTTGGACACGCTTCAAACAAAATTGCGGTCTAGCCAGTTTGTGCTCGCGGCCGTGCTGCCGCTGTCGGGGAAACTCTCGTCGTTCGCCAATGACGTACTGAGCGGGATACAGCTTGCCATTGAATCCAGCGGCGACCGCGCCGGAGGACCTTCCATCGGCTTGTTGGTCAAAGACATTGAACCTGCTCAAGCCTCGTTCCTCGACGACTTCTCCAGTCTCCTCTCCAACGACCATCCCGTGGCCGTCATTGGCCCCCTCTTGTCGAAAAATCTGCCCGTCATGTCGGAACTGGCCGAGCGTGCGCATACCCCCTTACTCACGCCGACCGCCATGCTGCCGAACGTCAGACGTCTGGGCACTTACACCTTCAGCACGGCATTGACCTATCAACTGCAGGCGCAGAAGATTGCGGCGTATGCCACGGGCGACCTTGGATTTCGCCGTTTTTGCATTCTCCATCCGGACACCGCCTATGGCCGCGAGATGGCCCGCTTGTTCGCCAATGAGGCCCGGCAGCGGGACGGCGAGATCATCGCCGTCGAATCCTATAAGGAGGGTGAGTCCGACGTCGGCGCGCAGTTGAAACGCATGAAAGCCGAAGACTTGAAGAAGTACGGGCTTGCCGTGCCGGTCGATCCGACGAAGGTCGGCGGCAAACTCACCAAACTCGACAAGAAAGTCCTTTATACACCAGGGTTCGACGCCATCTTCATTCCAGGCCGGGCTGCGGACGTCGGGCTGATCGCCGCTCAACTGAATTTCCACGACATGAAGGTTCCCTTCCTGGGGACCAACGGCTGGAATGCTCCTGACTTCGCCCGCACGGCGGATCAATCGATTGACGGCGCCGTGTTCGTGGATGGCTTTTTTGTCGACAGTCCCAATCCCAACGTGCAGGAGTTCGTCGACCGCTACAAGAAGCGGTTCCAGACTCCTCCGACACTGTTTGCGATGCAGGGCTATGACGCCGCGAAATTCGTAATTGACGCCATCAAGAAAGGCGCCACCTCGGGCGAGGCAATTCGTGACTTCCTCACGGTACAACAAGATCTCCCCGCGCTGGCTGGGCCAGCCTCCTTCGTTCAAGACGGCACGCTCAACCGGCCTCTGTTTCTGATCCAAGTCAAGCGCGGACGCTTCACACAAGTCGATTGAACTCTATGAACGATCTTTCTCAGCTGCTCTATGCCGTGTCGTACAAAGCCCTGCCGCTGCTTTTCGCCATTGTTCTGCATGAGTACGCGCACGGCTGGGTCGCCGATAAATGCGGCGATTCGACGGCAAGGCGGCTGGGGCGCCTCACAGTGAACCCCCTGGCCCATATCGATCCGTTCGGCACCATCATCGTCCCTCTGATCTGCTTATTGCTGCCGGGCAGCTTTCTGCTGGGCTGGGCTAAACCGGTACCGGTCGATCCGAGGAATATGCGGCAGCCGCGGCGCGACATGGCGCTGGTCGCTGCCGCAGGACCGGGCATGAACTTTCTCCTCGCCGTGGGCAGCGCAGTGGTGCTCGCATGGATCGTGTCGATCAATCCCTCTCTCCTCTCGATGGACTCGGGCGATGCCGCGCCGGACGAGGAGACGTCGTGGGCTACGCTGATGCTTCTGCCGCTCGCCGTCATGGCGTTTTACTCCGTCCTCGTCAATGTCTTTCTCGGCATCTTTAATTTGATGCCGATACCGCCGCTCGACGGCGGCCGCATCATGGTCAGTGTACTGCCTCCGCAGCCTGCGCTGGCGCTGGCGCGATTGGAACCCTATGGCATGATGATACTCGTCGGACTCCTCGTGTTCGACCGCGAGCTGCGGATCATCCATACGTTTACCAGTACATTCGCGTCTAACCTTTCGGGTACAATTCTTTCGACGGCGGTAGGATTCAGTGCGGGAACGTCCCCATGACCTCCCAACCGAAAAAGCGCGTGCTGAGCGGCATGCAGCCCAGCGGCCTCATGCATTTGGGGAACTATCTCGGCGCGCTGCAGAATTGGAAGCAGCTGCAGGCCGAGCATGAGTGTTACTTCTTTGTTGCGGATTGGCACGCGCTCTCGACGAACTACGCCGACACGAGCCGCATTCGAGAGTACGTCCGTGAGTTGCTGATTGACTGGTTGGCAGCGGGCATCGATCCCGACCGCTCGATCGTGTTCATCCAATCACGCGTTCCGGAACACGCGATCCTGCACCTGTTGTTCTCCATGATGATTCCGATGTCCTGGTTGGAGCGCAACCCCACCTACAAAGAAAAACAGGAGGAGATCAAAGAGAAAGATCTCAGTACGTACGGTTTTCTCGGCTATCCGGTCCTCCAAGCCGCCGATATTCTTCTGTACAAACCGCATTTCGTCCCGGTGGGAAAGGATCAACTGCCCCACTTGGAGCTGACCCGGGAAGTCGCGCGCCGGTTCAACGATTTGTACAAGCAGCCGGTCTTTCCTGAACCGAAGGAGCATCTGACCAAGTTTCCGAAAGTCCCTGGCACCGACGGCCGGAAGATGAGCAAAAGCTACGGCAATACGATCAATCTCTCCGACAGTGAACCGGTGGTCCGCCAGAAACTGAAGACGATGGTCACGGATCCTGCACGGGTGAGACGCATGGACCCGGGCAACCCCGAGCTATGCCCGGTATTCGATTTTCACAAAATGTTCTCCCCCCTCCCGATCATCGAGCAGATCAACCGCGAATGCCGCACCGCCGAGATCGGCTGTATCGACTGTAAGAAGCTGGTAGCCGATCGAGTGGTCGAGATCTTGGCTCCCATCTGGGAGGCCCGGGCAACTCTCGTGAGCCATCCTTCACGAATCCATGACATCGTGCAGGACGGCAGCCGGAAGGCCGGGGCGGTGGCGAAGGCGACGCTGCAGGAAGTCACCGAGGCTATGAAGATCTAGCCGGCGGTGCAGGTGGTCACAAGGATATGAAACGGCTGGCGGTGATCGTGATGCTCGTGGGTCTTACGTCAGGGCCGGCAGGGGCCGTCGATCCTCCCTGCGACGCGTATCCGCCCTCCAAGCAGCCCCGTTGCGTCGAAATCTGGAAAGATCTCTACCAGGAAGATGGTCCGGTCATTGCGGAATTCGGCATGAGCCAGCTGAAGCGTCGCGAGCAGGGGCAGATCACGGCCGAACAGCACCTCGCAGAAAACATGAACTTCATCAAGCAGTCGACCCAAAAGCGCCTCGCCCGGCTGTACGAGCGCATGGCGAAGGAGTAACAGGGCCTACAAGTCCTGGGCCTTCGGCTTTTCCTGCACCACACCCGCCGAGTTCAACAGGTCCCGCCCCACGATGATCGGCGCCTTAAAATGAATCGCCAACGCAATGGAATCCGAGGAACGGCTGTCGAAGACTTTGACGTCGCCGCCGAACGCCACGCTCAGCGCACCATAATAGGTCCCGCCTTTCAGAGTGATGACCGACTGCGTCACTTTGGCGCCAAATGTTTCAAGGATGGTGTGCATGAGGTCATGCGACAAGGGTCGGTGCAGCTGCTCACCGTTCAACGCGCCTTGGATGGACACAGCGACGGTCAAATCAACAAAGATCGGGATAGTCTTCCCTTCTGCCTGCAGGAGCACGACCGGACCATGATCGGAGATGCGCACTTTCACATCCGAAATCGTCACCTGATCGGGCTGTGAGGGGCCAGGGTCCGCATGCACGACGGACGAGCCGCAGCCAAACGACAGCAGGAACAACATCAGCCATCGGATGCTTGTCCTCATAAGTACCTCCTCATCCGTTCATGCGCGCACGAATTGATTCCTCTCCTTCTCCCATCCGATCTCCGTCTCAGGACCATGTCCGGTGACGACGAGCGTCGATTCATGGAGGGTGTACAAGCGGTCACGGATCGACCGCTCGATCGCCTCAAAATCCCCGCCCCAGAGATCCGTTCTACCGATGCTTCCGCGAAAGAGTGTGTCGCCGGCGAGTACGAGACCGCTTTCGGGAAGATGAAAACTCATGGAACCCGGCGTATGGCCGGGCGTATGGAGAGCGATCGCCGTCACCTGGCCGACTGGGACTTTTTCTTCGTCAAGGATCCAGTGATCCGGCGGCGGAACGGGCACATACGGCACTCCGAATGCCCGGCACTGCACTTCGAGCATTTCCCAGAGCTCTCGATCGTCCTCGTGCAGACACAAGGCTGCGCCGGTCGCCTTCTTCATCTCGCCGGATGCCAGGAAGTGATCGAAATGGGCATGAGTGTGAAGAATCCTCGTCACGGTCAGGCCGAGCTCCCGAACTTCATGGAGGATCCGTTCAGCGGCTCCTCCGGGGTCGACGACGATGGCGTGTTTGCTCACCGGATCGCCGATGATCGAGCAATTGCAGCCGAGGGGTGGCACCGAAAATGTTTTGCGGATCAGATCTGCCATCGCAAGGCCAACAGAAACATGCTACCGCTCGGCTGCTCGGTCTGCAACCGACAGGACGCCGGATACCGCAGCGCCATGTGGCGCTTACCGGGTGCGGGCCACCCACACTAATTCACTGTCAAAAATGCTCCAGCGCGATCCGGATGGGCGAAGCCAGACGGCGAACCCAGCCCCGCTCCCATCGGGCCGGTTGTATTCGACATAGATGAAGGCGTGGTCCCGTGCGAAGGTATATGCGACGCGCGAGAAACTCAGCCGGTCAAGAATGGCCGGCGGCTCATCGAGCGGTCCTTCCTGCAGAAGGTATGGTATGGCGTGCGCCACCGGCACAGGCGCCAGGGAAGTGTCCTGCTCGGTGCCGTCGCCCGAGACGAAGCGATAGTGGACCCCAAAGCCGAACTGCCTTTCCAGCGTCGAGGGGCTCTGGCTCTTGAAGAGAAAATCGCGCACCAGGTCCATCGGAAGGCGGCCATCGAAAATCTCATACTCCTGAAACATCTCAGCACGGAGCGGCCCCTGCTGCGCAGGATGCAACCGCGTCAGTGTGGCGCGTTCGAGCAAGACCAACTTGGTCGCGGTGGTAAGGAATTTTTCATCGACGATGAGGTCATAGAGCGGATAATCTTCCGCCGGCACGAGCGGCGGGCTGTCCCTCGGCGGCTCAGCCGACATCGGGGAAAGAATGCCCATCATGGATGCGCTGATGAGCGTCGACATCAGAACCCCTACGCAGAGAAGGCGCCGCATCGCCGGAGGATAGCCTGGCCGCGAAGCAACGGTCAATGACGCCAACGAGTAAATTCTTGATGGACAAGCGGCGCGGAAGCATGGATAATCCGACAATCCATGTGGTGGCACCCTCGACGCATCGTTGCCCTTACCATCGCGTTGCCGGCTTTTCTCGTCCTTTCCGCCTGTAAACCGGATGATTCGCCTTTCCGAGCCGAGAACGATGCGCTCAAGAAACAGCTCGCCAGGCAGGAATCCCTCGTCAGCTCGTTGCAGGACGGCAACAAGGTGATGCAGCAACAGATCGACCTGCTGAATCAGGAGATGCGCGACGCAAAAAAAGCGGCCGAGAGCGCCAAAGCCGAAGCCAAAGCCGCCGCTGAGCAACTCGAACATCAGCTGGTGCAGGCCCGCAAACTGACAGCGGACATCAAGAAGACGGCCATCGAGCAGGCAGCTCAGAATATCCTCATCGATCAAAAGGGCGCCCAGTTCGAAGACCTCCCGCGGCCCTTGACTGCCGTGACCAAGACCGTCGAGGAAGCGCTGGTACGAAACGGCTATCACGTCCGAGTCAGCATCAAAGCCGATCAAAAGGCCGTCATCGTGACCGAGCGGAAGGTGTCGAATCCGGTTTCGCTGGAAGTTGCCGGGTTTCGCAATCAGTATGTAATCGCGGTCCAAGCGCAACCCCTGAACGTCACGCGCCTGAGCGTGAAGGCCGAGTTCGAGAAGCTGGCGCAAGGCGGTCGGATTTTGAGCGTCAGCCCGGAAGAGACCGCGGAAATCGAACGCCGTCTGATCGGCGAAGTCAGCAAAGCTCTCGCCGCCGCCAGTAAGACCTAATGTCCCGCGCCCTCCTCGGCGTGGCGGCGTTCGCACTTCTTCTCATGGGAACCACTCGGGTGGAAGGCACGAACGAGCCCACACCTTCGCCGGATCTGGCTCGTCATCTTGCGCGCATCGCCGCGCTCGCCCAGGCGGCTCCCGTCGTTACGATTCCACCAGGCGACTTCGCCCTTGGCAGCAAACGGATCGATGATGATCCCTACGGCCTGTGGACGCAGTTCGATGACACGGAACTCCCGCAACAGCGTGTCTGGTTGGACGAGTTCGGGATCGACCGTGATGAAGTCAGCTTGGGAGAGTACCTGGCCCATCTCGCCCGCAACGGGGAGCGTCCCTCGGAAGAATTGCAAAAGTTGATCTGGCATGTGATCACCGTGCATTCAGTGTCCGATCAAACGCTGACACGCTGGCCGGTCCTGTACGTCACCTGGCATGAGGCGCTCAAATTCTGCGCGTCGCAGGGCAAGCGCCTGCCGACCGAAGCGGAATGGGAAAAAGCCGCGCGCGGGCCAAACGGACTTTTGTTTCCGTGGGGCGACGCCGCTCCGGACAGTAAACGTGCGATGTTCGGCCAACACCACGTCCATGAGATACCGATCCTGGCTGCAGTGGATTCCCATCTGGCCGGCCGAAGCCCCTACGGTCTCCATCACATGGCCGGCAATGTGGCGGAATGGGTTCACGATTGGTTTGGCCTTGACTATTACGCCTACATGCCCGGGAGAAATCCTCCTGGACCAACGAGCGGCCGCTATAAAGGCGTGCGGGGCGGCTCATGGAAGAGCAAAGTCATCATGCTCCGCGCCGCGACCCGCAGCGGCTTCAGCCCCGACCAGCGGTCGGCCACGATCGGATTCCGATGCGCACAATCTCTCACGACGCCCAGAAGGGATTGAGCGACCTGACGAACCTTGTCCGGGCACCGACATTCTCAAAATGCCGCTTCGCTTGGTCGATTCCTTCCTGTCGTGGTAGGTTGGCGTGGGAGATTGACGTGTTCGCCGTTTATTACCCCATCAGCCGAATGGTCTTCATTGGATTCATCGTCGCGCTCGCGACGTTGGTCGGCTGTGCCACACCCACGGCCGATCGTCCGCGCCCATCGACCTCGGAAACGTCCTGTTGCAAGTCCGTTCAAGCCTCGTCACGTCGAGCGGCCATCGTGCAGACGGCATCCAAGCTGGTCGGAGCGACCGCCATTCAGGTCAACGGCAAATGGATCGCCTACGACTGCGCCGGCGTGACACGCGCCATCTTTCTCGCGCACGGTATCGATCTCTACGAGAGCGGTTCCCCGGATCCCAAAGCCAATGGTGTGCGGCTTATCCACCATCACATCAGGCGCCATGGCAAAATCCACGAGGGGCCCGTCGTGCGTCCGGGAGATCTGGTATTCTTCGATAACACCTGGGATTACAACGGCGACGGCCTGGTCAATGATACCCTGACCCATGTCGGCATCGTGGAGCGCCAGGACCCGGACGGCACCGTTGTTTTTATCAGCCGTGTGGCCGGGGCGATTCAGCGGTACCGCATGAATCTCGCGCTTCCGCATGTCCATCGGACAGCGGAGGGGCGTGTCCTCAACGACTATATCCGCCGGAAAGATTTCGACGATCCCGCTCACGCCGCTTACCTCACAGGCCAGCTGTTTGCCGCCTTCGGCAGCCAGTCGGGCCTGTAACCTTCTGTTCCGCAGCCCCCGATCCAGCATGTTTGCGTAATCGCGCTATACTTTCATCATGACGTTCTGGGGGGCCAACCTTTTTGGAGGGGAGCTATGGCAAAGACAGCGACGTATTGCAGCGACTGTTACAACAAAGTGGGACGCGTCGAAGACGCGCAAGTCAAAGCAGCGGAAGCCTCCGGACAGACGCCTATGACCGGTCAAGGCACTTGCTGTAAGTGCAACAAGGCGACGGTTGTCGTCTACTACGAGAGCTGACCGTGAGCACCGGCTGCCAGATCGTGCGCCTCAGGCGTGACCGCTCTGCTCCGCCTCATCAAACTCGTTGATCAGCTCTTCCAGTTCATCGAGTTCATCCGGTTGAACGTTTTCGAACTCGACGCCAAAAGTGTGCTCGTCCACCCATCGAACCCTCGCGTCGCGGATCGACAACGGCGTTTCCTCGCCAGGAACGACCAAACGAACGACGATCGCTTTGCCGGGGAACACATCCAAATCGCTCTCGAATCGTGCTCCGCCGATGGAGAGATCGAGCGTGTGCCCTTCGATCTCATGCGAGTTGCCCAGCAATAAACCCTGAATCTGAACAGGCACACGTCGGTATTTCCGCCGCTCCATATGGCATCCTCCTCAGCCGTTGAACTCGCCGAAGAATACCTCGGTTGAGGCGTGAAATCATCTGCCATCTGCATGACGCGCCAGAGGTTTGTCCGATACCGCTGGCTGATTCGTGCAAGCCTGCTACACTTGACACTATGGCAGCGTCCTCACACTCGACCGCGCTCGTCCCTGTGGATCCTCGTAGGCGTATCGTGAACTCGATGCGCGAAGGTCTGGTTCGACTTCACGGCGCCCTGATCATTGCCGAACAACAAACCTATGAACGCCTCAGCGGACCGGTTCCATCGGTCGACGTCCTGATCGACCTCCTGCAGAAAGATCCTTGGTTCACGTGGCTGCACCCCATTGCCGATTTGCTCGTGCGCATGGACCACCTGCTCGAGGACGACACCTGCGACATCACCGATGAGAACGTGACCCATCTCATGCGGGAAGTTGATGCGTTGCTCCACCCGTCGGTGGAAGGAGAAGGATTCGAGCGCGCCTATTATGAAGCGTTGGATCGAGCTCCGGACGTCGTGCTTGCGCACTTTCGTGTGAGAAAGCTCTTGCCCAAAGCCGATTTTGGCCGCTGATGTCAAGATCGGTTGTTCCCGGCAGATCACATTTTTGGTTCGACCTGGTACAATACAGTCATGACAGGATCATCGACAGAAGCACGGGAAGACTTGAGACGCATGCTGATGGAGGTGCGTCGCGGCCTGCTGGGGCTGCATAAAGCGCTCATTGTCGCCGAGCAGCTGACGTATGAACGCATCAACGGCCGTGTGGGCTCAACAGGACAACTCTTACAGTTGGTGCTGAATGATCCCTGGTTCACCTGGCTGCACCCCTTGTCGCAGCTGGTGATTCGCGTGGATGAGTTGCTGGATGAAGGCGAGGAACTGACCACCGTCGAAGTGGAACATTTCCTGGCCGATGTGCGGGCCTTGATTCGGCCCTCCGAAGAGGGCGACGGATTCGAACGCAGCTATTATGAGGCGCTCCAGCGGGAGCCTGACGTTATTTTCGCGCACGTAGAAGTGAAAAAGCTCGTCACCAAGGCGGCGGCCTGATCAGCGTCCGCAAGACAGGCGGCCGGTGGCGATCCGGCCGCTTGCTCTCCGTGCACGGACGATCTTCCAGACCTACTGATGTGTGCGGGCCTTATCCCGTCCCTGCTTCCCGTGCTGTCCTGCGGCTGCATCCGCACGATCGAGACCGCGCTTCTTGCTCGTCTTTTTTGCATGGCCCTTGGCCTTTCCTTGACTCTGTCCACCCTTCATCGGCTTGTCGGCCTTCTTTTCCTCCCCCATGCTCGGTATAGGGGCCGGTTCAGGAGCAGGCGGGCTCATCATGTCTTGAGTGGGAGCTGGAGCCGGAATGGGTTCTGGAGCTGGGGCTTGGGCGAATGCCGTGGTAAATGCGGCGAAGACCATGGCAGCGGTCAGGGCGGAAATCGTCTTCATCATCCTGTCCTCCTCGTGATTTTCCCAGTACCAGGGACCTATTCCCCGTTGTTGGGCGCGACACTCTAGAGCAAACCAGGTGCCAATCCTTGAGCACTGACCAATCTCTGATTTTAAGCGCAGTTTCCAGCTTTTTTGCTTGCAGGACGCTCTGCTGGCCCGTCGCATGTGAAGCAAGACAGGTACACTCCTCTACCAATTTGTCTCATCTAGGCAGTCCCATCACAAAATGCAGTCATTAGCCGTCGGCGGTTGAGGCGTCATCATAATATTTTTCCCGGAAAATCGGACATAGCCCTTTGGCCTGAATGATGCGGGTGACTTCCGTGATCATGCCGCTATTGCCGCAGAGATAGACGGCCAACCGCTTCACGTCGTGAATCTGTCGTTCGATCAGCGTCGTCACTCTTCCGGTCGGTCCCTCCCATCCAGGCTCGGGTCGTGAGAGCGTGATGACGTGCGAGCTTCCGGGCAGGTCACGAGTCAGGCGTGCCAGTTCATCCACGTAATACAGATCGCGCTGGCTTCGAAGACCCCAAAACAATGTCGTGCGACCGGGTTGAACGCGATCCGCATTGGCCAGCAACATCGATCGAATCGGCGCAATGCCGGTGCCCGTAGCCACAAACAACAAGTCCCGCCCGGGATCGTCTCTCAAATAAAAATTCCCCGCCGGTCCGGCAAAGCGGGTCTCGACCCCTTCCCGCAAACTGAAGAGATATGTGGATCCCGGCCCTTCCGGAACCAGGTTGAGCAGGAGTGATACCGTTTTCGTAGAGCTTGGCGACGACGCAATGGAGTACGGTCGGGTGACGGTACGCCCCGTTCTGGGATCCGGAACGTCGAATGAAATGAACTGACCGCCCTTGAACCGGATTTCAGGCGGCTCGAGCAGGCCGAAGTCGATCTGCCGGACATCGTGCGTGAGCTGGTGCAAGCCGATGACCTTTGCCGTGAAGCGATGAATAGATGCCACGAACAAACGTTCCTTCTCGACGATCGATGATTTGATCATTGTACCAAGAGCGGAAGAGGCCGCCCAGATTCTACCAGCGGCGGGCCGAGGCCAGCAGGCTGCCGACCTCAGACAATCTGTTCGGCGGGCCAGGAGAACACTCGGAGGGCCGGTTTTTCCCATCCGGGATGATTGGCCACCTCCCCGTACCAGAGCTTCACCGCCCTGGTCACCCGTCCCACATGATCAGGATCCAGAGCGACCAGGATGACGGAATTCGTTCCAGGGTAAAAGGCCAACCCTTCGGCCGGGCCTGTCTGGCCGTAGCCGACCGTCTCGTTCACTTCGGTGAACGCTTTGATGTCGCATTGTTCGAGCAATTCATGCACCCGTTCTTTGAGAGACTCTCGAAAGACAACCATCAGCATGTGCATGCGGCATTTCCTCCTTACATCCTATCTTCATCCAGTTCGATCACATCGGCCCAGGTCGACACGGGAGGCAGCGAACTGACCGGTACACCGCGCTTGGCGGCAATCTCCTCCAGACGTCCCTGGAACCGCTGACGCGCAGCATCATCTTTTGGCCGCGATGAAAGCAGCATGTCGTTCCATTGTGCAATTTCTTCGGGTGTCCGGAGCTCGCCGCGCGCGTGGACCCAGCCAAGGAAGTCCTGGTCGGTTCCGCCGGCCAACACCTTCGCTTCGAACGCCTTGGCATCGATCTTTAAGAAATCGATCAAATGCTTGTCAAAGCCGACGGTGATGTAGTTGTAGTCCTGAATCAGGCCCGCGTTCCGGAGACGAATCTTGTCAATGAACCGAGCGAGGTGCGCGATGCCGCCGAGGAGTGCGTTGGGACTGCGAGGATATGAGTGCTCGACCATGTAGATACGTGCAGATATGTATTGAGCGAAGGCAGGACCACCTTACCTATGAGCCACAGAAAAGTACAGGAGGACGGGGGCGTCAGGCGAGCCAGTTAGGCCACAAACTTCTTCGCTGACCGATTCGCTTGGAGATACTTGTCGATCCCTGCAGCCATTTTGCGGCCTTCGGCGATCGCCCATACGATGAGCGAGGCGCCACGTTTTGTATCGCCGCCGGCGAAGACGCCGTCGAGGTTCGTCATGAAGTTCTCGTCGACCGCGACGCTGCCGCGCGCATCGTACTTCACACCAAGGCTATCGAGCAGACCGTTCTTGACTGGGCCGGTAAACCCCATCGCCAGCAGGACCAAATCCACGTCCATTTCGAATTCGGTATTCGGAATCGGCGTGAATTTGCCCCCCTCGAATTTTACCCTCTGAGCATGAAGCTTGGTGAGGTGGCCATTGTGTCCGGTAAATTTCGTCGTCGATACGCTCCACTG
>DATIGH010000042.1:0-3997 GCA_035454845.1 Nitrospira sp. | reverse complement strand
CAATCATCAACGGCACCATGAGGAGCAAAAACTCTCGCTGGTGTTTCCTCCGCCGGGCAAGGACGGCACGCATCTTCCCGGACTCACGGAAACCGTGGTTCTGGGTGACGTGGTCTATCTCCGCTGGGAACAGGATGGAAGGGTTCAAGAAGACAGTCTGCTGTTCTCCAAAGAAGGACAACGGCTGGAAGGGACCTTCGTCAATTCCCAGGGTGGATGGGGATCGATCAGCGGCAAACGGACGGCATCCTGCACGCCCTGACCTATGGCCGCTTCGTCGCCACAGTCCATGCCCAAAGTGCCCAACCGGCTATCAGGACCGTACCCCCGAGCGGTGTGAAGGCACCCATCCATCGGATACCGCTCAACGCGAGCACATACAAACTCCCTGAGAACAACCCCACGCCAATGACAAATAACCATCCTACGGTCGCCACGCGCGATTGAGGGTAGCGATCGCCGATCGCTCCCAGCAGGCAAAGGGCAAGGGCATGGTACATCTGATACCGCACCGCGGTTTCAAAGACCCCGAGCAGGGTCGTGTCCAGAACCGGCTTGAGCATATGGGCACCGAACGCTCCGGCGGCTACCCCTAAGCCCGCAAATACGGCGCCTAAGAACATCATTCGGCTGCTGTGCATGGTCACCACACTTCCTCCTGTTTGCCACGACAGACCCCCCAACCCCCTTCTCTTGAGGGATAGCCAACCTGCGTGTTTCGCACTACCCTAACGTCACATCATGGCAATAGGAAAACAACAGGCTTGTTGGACCATTCCCAATCTGACGATCGACTGTATGCTTGCCCGCGTGCATCGGCAGTTGGAAGCTGACGGTTGTGTGCTGCAAATCAACGAATCCAGCTCGCAGGTGGCAGCTCCGGATATGCTGGCTCCCGGAAATTTTGTCAGAGTTCGTTTGTGGTTGGATGATGGGAGTGCATGCATCAATATCGGCTTAGCTGAGGTCAGGCAGGTTCAAAACCACTGGATCACCGTCGAAATCATTCATGTGGGCCGGCAAGAGCGAGCGCGACTGCAGCGCTATGTCGAGTCCCTTCAGCCCGTTCCCGTCGATACACCTGTCTTCATCGATCACCTTCTGATCCGAGCTTGACCAGTCCTGCCTTCCGCACCTCGTACGCCGCACAATGCACCGGGGAGAAGGACGGTCTGAAATCCTGGTGCAGGAGACGGGGATCGAACCCGTACGGCCCTTTCGGGCCACAGGATTTTAAGTCCTGTGCGTATGCCAGTTTCGCCACTCCTGCATGACCGACTGACGGGATCATCCGGCTGTCGAGACGAAGGCGAGTGCACGCTCAGCCGTAGAAACCACGGCCTCGAATGAGTCGTGGGACTCTAGCATCGGGGTATGGGAGGGTCAAGGCACTCGATACGCGCAATCAGCCTGCTGCCATGTGGCGACAGACTGATTGCGGCAGATCATATGAAGGCGTGCAGGCACGTCTCGGCTCGCTTCAACCGAAGCGGTTGAAGCGAGGATTTTATACTGCTTCGACCATCGGCCGTTTGTTCCGATCCATGACTTCTTTGACGCCGGACTGAACCGCACGGCTCCACCGTGTGGCCTGGATCTGCGCCTTCTTGGCGTAACGCGCGATCTCACGCCGCGTTTCGGTTCCGGTCTGCGGTGCCAACAACAGTCCAATACCTGCTCCAACTACTGCGCTTCCCGCCACTAATGCGGCATAACGAGCAACCTGCTTCCCTTCATTGGACATGGCAACCTCCTTATGAGCACCCATTGTTGAATGATTCGAACGTCCAGGTTCCTGATCATCGCATCAGCATCAAGCATGCCACGTGCGAGAGACCGCCAATTCCGCGCAAATGGACCGTCCTCAGTGAAAGCCATTAAGACACGTTAATATTCGGTCGCCTTTTTCTCACAGGCACTGACACAGTCGTGCGAGAAATCCAACAGGTGAGCCGATCAAACCGGCGAACAGAGCCGCTTCGAACGATGCTCGCTGCACGCTGCAAGGCTTGCATTGCCTGCAGGTGTCACTTATGATCCAGCCACACTGCCACATGAGGCAAGAATGACCCGGCCCGAGGCCATTCCCTACCCGCACTTCAATCCGGTTTTTTTTGAACTTGGCCCGCTTCAATTCCGTTGGTACGGCCTCATGTACCTGATCGGTCTGACGGCCGCCTATTTCCTCATCACGCGGAAAGTCCGCAAAAAGGGATTGCCGATCTCGAAAGATCAGATTTATGACATGGTCGTCTGGGCCGCTCTGGGCGTGTTTATCGGAGGCCGGCTGGGCTACACGCTGTTTTATAATCTGTCCTATTACCTGCAGCATCCGCTGAAGTTTTTCGCCGTGTGGGAGGGAGGGATGTCGTTCCACGGCGGATTGGTTGGCACGATCGTATCGCTGTTTTGGTTCAGCAAGCGCCATGGCATCCCGATCTATACGATCGCAGATCTTGCCGCATCGGTGACCCCCATCGGATTGGGCTTCGGGCGTCTCGGCAATTTCATCAATGGCGAACTTTATGGACGAGCGACCGATGTGGACTGGTGCATGGTGTTTCCGGCCGGCGGTCCGGCCTGCCGGCATCCTTCGCAGCTCTATGAGGCACTATTGGAGGGGGTCTTGCTGTTTACGGTGCTCTGGTTGATCGGTAAGCGCCCCACGCCTCCCGGAACCCTCTTTTGGAGCTTTCTCACCGGCTATGGTGTGTGCCGCATCATCGTCGAATTGTTCCGGGAGCCAGATGCGCACATCGGGTTCATCTTCGGATCCCTGTCCATGGGGCAGTTGCTGTCGCTGCCCATGATCGTGATCGGTGTATTCATGCTCACCTTGGGATATCAGCGCCAAGCACTCGCTCAACGACGGGATCCCTCCTTCAAACCCCAATAGCTTCCGTCCCGGTCGAAAGCTTTTCTGGCTGGTTAGTAGGGCATCTCCTCGTCACCGAGACCCACGTGGTGTCCAAGCTCATGCACGACGGTATCTCGAATTTCCCGTCTGACCTCTTCCGCGGTTTCACACAACCGGAGGATTGGACCTCGGTAGATCGCAATGCGAGGCGGCTGCTGTCCGCCGGATTGAAAGAAGGATTCCTCAGCTAGCGATAGGCCTTGATACAGGCCCAAGAGATCATCGGCCGAATCCAGTTCCAAGTCCTCGAGGACCTCGGGTGGAGGCTCCTCTTCCACGACCACCGAGATGTCCCTGGCGAGCCGGGCATAAGGCTGAGGCAACTCTGCGAGGGCTTGCTCCACCAGAGCACCGAAATCCTCGGCGGAGACATCACGCCGGCGCTTCTTGCTCATGGTTAGAACCCTTTGGGATTCGGGTCCAAATACGATTTCTTGTCGACGTCGTGGTTCAAGCCGCTGGCATGCTCCCGAAGCGGTGGAGAATCCCAAATGACCTTGTGGCCGGGCGCAAGATTGGCGGCCTCGATGTAGTGCTTTTTCGCTTCGCCTTGATGGCCGGCGCGATCCAGCGTTAACGCCAGATTGTAATGCGCTTCGGCGAATGTCGGATCGGCGCCGATCGCTTCCCTGAACGCTTGTTCAGCGCCGGCGAAATCGCGAACTGCGAACAGCGCATTGCCCTTCTGAAGCTGTGTCGCGGCCGCCGATTTGGTGCCGCTAGGCGCCGGCAAGACGTTTTCGACTCTGCTGGCTTGGCTGGAACATCCCAACGCGAGAGTACATAAGGCAACCCTCATCAAGATTCGCATCGTCACCTCCCTAGATGAGATCATCGTTCTCGCCGATCCATGGGTTTCGCGCTCAGAGCTCTACGCTCACGCCTGCCCGGAGAAATATGAATTGGAAGGAGACGTCCGACAAGCCTAGACATCGGATTGCCGCTTCGCGATAGATCGCTGCTTGGCCGGCATACAACTCGGCTTTTGCCGGAGCCTCAGAGCTCGTAGCCTGGTCGGTCTTATAGTCCGCAATCCAGATCTTTCCGTCAAGGCTGTAGATCAGATCGATGATTCCTTCC
>DATIGH010000041.1:0-10353 GCA_035454845.1 Nitrospira sp. | reverse complement strand
TCGTCCAACGAGGAAGACTGGAAGAAGTTCAAGCAGCCGATCTTGAACGTGCTCGATGCCCAGAGCGGGGGGAACAAGCTCCTCCGCTATGCGTATCTCATCCTGCTGCCAATCGTCATCGGCGGATTCTCGTACAACGCGATGAAGCCCAAATCGGAGGAGCCCATCGAGTTGCGGACGGTGCATCCGGCACCGCCGGCCAGCACCAAGGTGCACGGCAAGACCTATGTCCTGCAGACCTCGCAGAATCCGTATCGCGTGAATCCCGAAGGCAAGTACGATCAGGAGTACACGAATGCCAACATCGTGGAGCAGGGCATGGGCCGGTTGATGAAACCGAACGCCAATCCCTGGGACGAAAAGAGTCAGGGCTATCTGAAGTATGTCCGCGAGGGCGGAGAAATTTTCTTCCAGAACTGCCATTTCTGCCACGGCGACAACTTGAACGGCCGCGGATTGCATGCGTTTGCGTTCAATCCCATCCCGGCAAACTTCACCGATCCGGGCACGATCGCCCAACTACAAGAAACATTCATTTTCTGGCGTGTCTCTAAAGGTGGAATCGGGTTGCCGAACGAAGGGTTCCCCTGGGCCTCGGTCATGCCGCCTTGGGAGCAGCATCTGACGGTTGATGAAATCTGGAAGGTGATCTTGTTCGAATACTGGCACACGGGATATTACCCCCGTACGTGGGACTAATCGTCTGACGGATTCATCGCTAACCTGGATCATTTGAGAAGAGGATAAACATGAGACACAGTTCAAATCGGAAGGCAGGAGTGGTTGCCGCAACCGCCTTCGGAATGATTCTGGCATGGGGGCACCTCGGTATTCCGCTCGTCGGAGCCCAAGATGTGCCCGAAGGGTTCAAAACGGGCGATCTGGCTCCCGAACCCTCCGCTGAGATGATCGAAGCGGGAAAGCGTGTCTACTTCACCAAGTGCGTCTGGTGTCACGGTGTCGATGGGGCTGGCGACGGGCCTGGCGCCGATCGTCTGTGGCCGCGGCCACGCAATTTCAATCAGGGCACGTTCAAGATTCGTCACACGGCAAGCGGCGAGCTGCCCTTGTTCGACTCCCGGAAGCCAGTCCCCGGGCAGAACGATTTGTTTGAGACGGTCACGCACGGCTTGCCCGGATCGGCAATGCCGTCCTGGGAAGGTATTCTGACAGAGGAGCAGCGGTTACAGGTGCTCTCCTTCGTCACGACGCAGCTGGTGAAAGATCGCAAGTTCACCGACAAGCAATCGGAAACGCTGACCATCTTACAATTGGGCGACATTAAGCCGAAAGCGGCGAATGAAGAAAGTCTCAAGCGCGGGTCCGAGCTAATCGTGGAAAAGAAGTGCATCGAGTGCCACGGCACAGAAGGACGCGGCGACGGCAACGCCTTCAACCTGAAAGACGACTGGGGATTTTCCATTCAGCCGGCCGATTGGCACAAATGCTGGAACTTCCGTGGCAGCCGGCAGGATCCGTATAACGTCAGGAACATTTTCCGGACATTCTCGACCGGTGTGAACGGCACGCCGATGCCGTCGTTTGCGGACAGCACCACGATCGACGAACGGTGGGACATCGCCAACTTCGTTCAATCGCTGTGCGAACGGGATGCCAATGGAAATCCGCTTGCCATCGACCCGCTGACCGACAAGCCGAAGATCAACTTCGTGATCCCGTCGGATCCGGTTGAGGGCGAAATCCCAACCGATCTGGAAAACGAGGCGTGGAAGAAGACGCCAAAGCGGTATGTCGCGATGGGCGGACAGATCACTCATAAGCCGCGAAACTTCGTCAACCGGATCGACGACATCTGGGTGAGTTCCTTGTACAACGACAAAGTGATTGTCTACTTGTTGGAGTGGGACGATCGCACCAAGAGTGTGGCCGAAGGTAAGCTGCCCTGGGCACCAACCGAAGTGAACATCGATATCAAAGAGCAAGATCCCAAGACCGGTGAAGAGGGATCGATTGCCGCCAACCAAAACAAGTACGCGGTCTACAACGATGCCATCGCGATGGAAACTCCGGTGAAGTGGAAGGAGTTGCCTGCGCCGATTAAGCCACGCTACCTTTTTGGGACCAACGAGCAGTTCCCGGTCGACATCGTGAAGTGGGAAGCCGATGGATCCGTCCATGCCTTCCTAGGCACAGGATGGGACAAAGACTTCGAAGAGCGCTATGACTATGAGGAGAACCTCAAGGTCCTCAAGGGTGAGTGGAAGAACGGGCGCTGGTACGTGATGATTGAACGACCCTTGGGAAACAAGAAAGACCAGGATTATGATGAAGATACTTTCTTCGAGGTCGGTCAATATATTCCGACCGTCTTCTTTGCCTGGGACGGACATAACGGGGACGCGGGCCGCAAAATGGCGGTCTCGGCGTTCTACTACACGTTCATGAATCCCCCGACTCCGAAGGAAACCTATATCTACCCGGTCGTGATCGCCTTCGGCGTCGTGTTGCTGGAAGGATGGGTTCTGACGCGCCGCGCGAACAAAAAGAAGGGCAAGACCCTCTAATTCGCGGCAGTCTGCAGAGGATACAAGACGGAGGGGGTGGGGAAACCCACCCCCTTTTGTTTTCTAGGGAGCCCGCGTGAACAGTTCTCCGACTACCGATGTGTCGGGCGTACTCCTGGCTGGGGGGAAAAGCCGGAGAATGGGCCAGGACAAGCGCTTTCTTGCCATCGGTCAGGAGACGCTCTATGCACGAAGCCTTGCAGCACTGCGCTCCGTCTTCGAACGGGTGATGGTGGTGATTGCGCAGGATAGTCCTCCGCCTCCTATCGAATCCGATGCACTGGTCATGCGCGATCTGATTCCCAACTGCGGAAGTCTCGGCGGCCTGTATACCGGATTACAGCGGGCGGAGACCGAGTGGGTATTTGTCGTCGCGTGCGACATGCCGTTTTTGGATCCTGCCGTGATCCGGCATTTCATCGGCGTCAAGGCCGAAGCCGACGTGGTCATGGCCAAGCTGCAGCACGGATTGCAGCCGATGCATGCGCTGTATCATCGCAACTGTCTTCCGATCATGGAACACCTCATTCAGGCAAGGGACTTCAAGATCCACCAGCTGGCCGCTCATCCGGCGCTCCACGTACGTCTGGTCACGCCGGAAGAGTTGAGGCATGTTGATCCAGAAATGCGCTCTTTTTGTAACGTGAACACCCCTGCTGATCTGGAAGCGGCGCGATCGCTCCACGGCGGGGCGTCAAGCCGCCGTCTTCCTGAATGAGAGGCCGCACCGTTGTCATCCTGCACGCGGGAGGCCTCGGCGATCTGCTACTCGCCGTGCCGGCCATACGAAGTCTCCGTGAGCGCTTCCCACGCCATCAGCTCCTCCTTTGCGGACAGGAACAGGCAGCGGAATTGCTTGGCGAGTGCGAACTGGTCGATCAATGGCTTCCCGTGCAGACAACCGCCTGCACGGCCTTGTTTGCGGGGGTGGCGCCGGAGGATCCAGTACTCAGTGACTGGCTCAGCCGCTGCGAACTTGCCGTCGCTTGGATCAGCGATGACGCGGGAGCGTTCGCTGCTTCCTTGAGGAAGTGCGGCGCATCTGCCGCGATCGTCCAATCGCCCTTTGCTTCGACCCTTACGAGCGTCCATCAAGGCGATCGATTTCTCGAAATCCTTGGCGATCGGGCGGCTCATGCCTCGCCGGCTGCTCTGGCGCTGCCGAGCACTCTCCGCGCCGAGGCGAACGCATATCTGGCCGAATCCCGGGTTTTGCGCAAGCGTCCGTTGGCGCTGGTCCATCCTGGCAGCGGCAGCCGGCACAAGTGTGTCAAGCCGGCCGTTCTGCTGCCGGTTCTTGACGGGCTCGAGGGCCAAGGTCTGGAGCCCGTCTTACTCGAAGGACCGGCGGATCACGAGATGGTCGAACGCCTCCTGAAGCAACGTGCTGCGCCTCCGGTCTTGCGCGGTCTCTCCGTGCGCCTGCTGGCAGGACTGCTGTCGCATGCCGACCTGTTTCTCGGTCATGACTCGGGAGTCACGCATCTTGCGGCCTTGGTGGGCACACCGACGGTTGCCCTATTTGGGCCCACGGACCCCGCGCGTTGGGCGCCGCGAGGACCGACTGTCACGGTAATCCAGGAGAAGCCCTGCAGCTGCGCCACGTGGGATGCCGTACGGAACTGCGCGGAGAAGCCTTGCCTGGAATTATCGTCTCAGGCCATTCTCGACGCCTGCAGGACCACCCGAGCCGTCGCCTAACCCCTCGAATTTGCTGAGTCATGCCTTGTCTCTCTCTTCAGCCCTGTGGTACAGTGCCGAGTTAATTTTCTCTTTCAATGCTAAGGACTTACGCACATTGCCCGTGATGGTGTGTCGCGGAACCATGAAGGACCCAGGCGTCATTCGACAGGACGTTAAAGGGAGCGTATCGGTTTGCCACAACGGCGAATCCGAGTAGAACCGTTCATGGATCAGATGCATTAGGAGCCATGGTGTCGCAGGGTGTCGTGCAAGAAAAGGTGGCCAGTGCACTCCTAGGCGCCCTCAATGGGGCCAGGGAAAAGGGCCAACTGAAAACGGCGGCCTGGCCCACGCTGAGCCTCGATGCGCCGAAGCGTCCGGAATGGGGCGACCTCGCGTCGACTGTCGCCATGTCGCTGGCGTCATCTGAACAACGAACGCCTCATGACATCGCGCAGATCATCGTCGAGAATCTTCCGCAGCGGGACCTGCTGTTTGATCGGGTCGAGATCGTCCGGCCGGGCTTCTTGAATCTCACCGTCAAGCCGTCGCTGTGGCAGGAAACGCTGAAGGAAATCGAGGCACAAGGCGCTTCCTACGGCAAAAGCGATGTCGGGAAGGGACGGCGGGTGCTGGTGGAATATGTGAGCGCGAATCCCACCGGCCCATTGCACGTCGGGCATGGACGCGGCGCCGCTGTCGGCCAAGCTGTCGCCAGTCTCCTGCACACGGTCGGCTTCGAGGTCGTAAGTGAATATTACATCAATGATGCCGGCCGCCAGATGAAGCTGCTGGGCGCATCGGTGGCTGCCCGCTATCGAGAGCTGGCGGGCCAACCCGCTGCCTTTCCCGAAGACGGCTATCACGGCGCCTACGTGACGGCGTTGGCGGAACGCCTGAAGCCCCAGCTGGATGCGCAGAGCAGCCTGCCGCCCGAGCAATTCGAGGAACGGGTCCTCACGCTGGCGTATCGCGAACTGTTGGCTCTCATTCGCGACGATCTCAAAGCTTTCGGACTTGAGTTTTCCTCGTGGTTCAGCGAAGCCTCGCTGCTCTCCTCACAAGGCGTCGACCGCGTGCTGGATGAGTTAAAGTCCCGCCACTTGCTGTTTCTGCAGGACGGCGCCTGGTGGTTTCGCTCGACGGCCTTTGGAGATGAGAAAGACCGCGTCGTCAAAAAGCAGGACGGCGAATATACGTACCTCGCTTCCGACATCGCCTATCACCGCGACAAGCTGCAGCGTGGCTATGATCTGCTGATCGATGTGTGGGGTGCCGACCATCACGGCTATATTCCGCGAATGCAGGCGGTCATGCAGGCCTATGGTCATCCCAAAGAGCGACTTCAAGTAATACTCGTGCAGTTGGTCAAGCTTCTGCGAGCCGGCGAAGAAGTGAAGATGTCGAAGCGGACGGGCGAGTTCATTACGATGCGCGAGGTGATCGATGAAGTCGGCGCGGATGCTGCCAAGTTCTACTTCCTCATGCGGGATTCGAAGACTCATCTCGAGTTTGACCTCGAGCTGGCCAAACAGCGCTCGGCGGACAATCCCGTTTACTACGTGCAATATGCGCACGCCCGGATTGCGAGCCTCTGGCGCGTGGCCGCTTCACGTGGCATCGCCTGCCCATTACCAAGCCAGACGGATCTCTCGTTGTTGTCCGATCCCGACGAACTCGCGCTGATCCGAAAACTGGCCGCCTATCCGTCGGTGCTCGAAGCCGCCGCGCTCGGCTACGAGCCGCACCGGATGACCTATTATTTGCAGCAGCTCGCCGCGTTGCTGCACACGTTTTACAACAAGCACCGCATTTTGCCGACCGCTGCCGATCCCGAAGTGTTCGAACAATCCCCATCCGGGATGACGGCCGACGAGGGGGCGAAGCGGGAAACGCTGAGCCCCGAACGGACCGCCGCGCGGTTAGCCTTGATGCGGGGCGTGCAGCAAGTCATCAAGAACGGCTTGGGAGTCCTGGGCATTTCGGCCCCGGACCAGATGTAGGCTACGAAAGACGACGATCGTGAAATTTTCAATCGACCACATGGACCGGCGCACGAGCGCAAGAGCCGGGACTTTGACGACCGTGAACGGGGTCGTCGAGACGCCGGCGTTCATGCCGGTCGGTACGCTGGGACCCGTGAAAGGGATCGATCCTCGCGATCTCGAAGAGCTCGGCTTTCGCATCATGTTGAATAATGCGTATCACCTGTACGTGCGGCCCGGGCACAAGATCATTGCCGACATGGGCGGTCTTCACCGGTTCACCGCCTGGCCGGGAGTGATCCTGACGGACAGCGGCGGGTTTCAAATGTTCAGCCTGGCGAAGCTCTGCCGCATTACCGATGACGGCGTCAGTTTCCAATCGCATCTCGATGGCTCGGCGCATTTCATCACGCCGGAGACATCCATGGAAATTCAGGAAGCGCTCGGCGCCGATATCATCATGGCCTTTGATCAATGCGTGGCCTTGCCTTCCGAAGAGGACGCGATCCGGGATGCCGTCAGGCGGACCACGCTGTGGGCGTCCCGATGCCAAGCCAGCCGGCGTCGGACTGACCAGGCGCTGTTCGGCATTGTTCAAGGGGGATTGGATCCAACGCTGCGTGCAAGCTCGGCGCGTGAGCTGGTCAAGCTGGAATTCGACGGGTACGCGGTCGGCGGTCTTTCCGTCGGCGAAGGCAAGGCCGACATGTACCGTATCCTCGAGGCGACGGTGCCGGAACTGCCAGCGGTCAAGCCGCGATACCTAATGGGTGTGGGGATGCCGGAAAATCTCGTAGAAGCGGTGGCGCGCGGCATCGATCTCTTTGATTGTGTCGTGCCCTCTCGCCATGGCCGCACCGGATGGCTGTTCACGAGTTTCGGGCGCGTCCTCATCAAGCAGGCCCGCTATCAACGCGACGAATCGCCGATCGATTCCGCCTGTGGGTGCATGGTATGCGCGCGCTATTCCCGTGCCTACCTCCATCATCTCTACACGGTGAAGGAGATGCTGGCCTCGCGGCTCAACACCATTCATAACCTCTGGTATTTTTCCGATTTCATGCGCCGAATGCGCCTCGCGATCGCGGAGGGCACCTTCGAGGCGTTTCGCGACTCGTTCTACCGTCAGCAGCTTCAAGACCAGAGCGACATGACCTGCGCCGGCGCGGACGGCGCGGCACAAGACGGAAGTTCAACAGTCTGAGAAGAGAGGGACACCTGTATGTGGATGGCATCGATCGCCTGGGCGCAGACAACCGGAGGAAGCGGATCGGGTTCCGGCACCCTCCTGTCTCTCGTGCCTTTCATATTGATCTTCGTGATCTTCTATTTCATGTTGATCCTGCCCCAGCAAAAAAAACAGAAGCAGCAAAAGGCCATGATGGAGTCGTTGAAGAAGGGTGACAAAGTGATCACCGCCTCGGGGATCTGGGGCACCGTGACCAATCTCGGCAAGGATACGGTGACGCTGCAGATCGCCGACAATACGAAAATCAAGATGCAGCGGGAACACATTGCCCGTCTGCGATCCGAGGAGGATGACAAAGATGCATAGTCGGGGGACGGCGAGGAGTCGAAGGGCGTCCAAGGCGGACGCGCTATGAAAAAGGTACGCGGGCGGCTCTTGCTGCTGCTGTTGGTGGTCGTGACTTCAGTCCTGGCTTTCCTGCCCTCCTTTCCGGATGTGTTCGGAGCCTTGCCGGCATGGGCGAAATCCATCCTTCCCAACAAAGGCATCTCGCTCGGGTTGGACCTTCAAGGCGGCATTCACCTGGTCATGGAAGTGGACGAGGACCGGGCGGTGGAAATTGCCGTCGATCGTGCCGTCGTGGCAGTACAAGATGTGCTCGTGGAGAAGAAGATTCCCGTCGAATCCGTGAAACGGACGTCACCGACCCACATCACCTTTCAGTTCCAAAATGCCGACTTGAAGTCCCAAATTCAAAAGCTGCTCGATGACTTCTCCACCTTCAGCGAAGTCGAATCCGCCGGCTCGGCGAACACGTTGGTGTGGGAGCTGCGGGAGGTGGAAAGCAAGCGGATCAAGGATTCGGCCATCAACCAGGCGCTGGAAACGATCCGCAACCGGATCGACCAGTTCGGGGTGGCCGAACCGCTCGTGCAGCGCCAGGGGTTGAAACAGATCGTCGTCCAGCTTCCGGGCGTGCGTGACCCCAAGCGCGCCAAGGGTTTGATCAAGGAAACTGCGCTGCTCGAGTTCAAGATGCTGGACGAGGAGAACCAGATGAAGCTGGATCTGCCGGCCCGCATTCCCAAAGACCGAGAAGCCGAGGTCGTCAAGCAAGCGGAAGCCAAGCTGCCTGAGGGCAGCCAGATTCTCTTTGAGCGGGCCGTGGAGCGGGACACCGGTCGCGAGTACCGGATTCCCTACCTCGTCAAGAAGCGGGTCATGCTGACCGGCGACGTGCTGAGTGACGCACGGGTGGCGATCGGGCAGTTCAATGATCCCTACGTCTCGATTACGTTTGACGGGAAAGGCGGCCGCGAATTCGAGCGGATCACGAGTGAGAACGTGAAAAAGCGGATGGCCATTGTGCTGGACAATACGATCTATAGCGCCCCGGTCATTCAAGAACGCATCAGCGGCGGCCGCGCTCAGATCACCGGCACGTTCACCACACAGGAGGCCAACGATCTCGCCATCGTGCTGCGTGCGGGCGCGTTGCCGGCTCCGCTCAAGATTATCCAGGACCTCACCGTCGGGCCGTCCTTGGGCAAGGACTCGATCGAGAAAGGCGTGCGGGCCACCTTGATCGCGGGCGTTGTGGTAATCGCCTTCATGATTGTCTATTACCGGCTCTCGGGGGTCATCGCGGACTTCGCGCTGATTCTCAATCTCGTGTGCCTGATGGGGGCCCTATCAGCGCTAACGGCGACGCTGACCCTGCCCGGCATCGCGGGCATCGTGCTGACCATCGGCATGGGCGTGGATTCAAACGTGCTGATCTTCGAACGCATCCGCGAGGAGTTGCGGAGCGGAAAGGGCGTCCGGCTGGCGGTGGATGGCGGCTACGACAAGGCGCTGCTGACCATCGTCGATTCGCACGTGACGACGTTGATTACGGGCGTTGCGCTCTTTCTGTTCGGGACCGGTCCGATTAAGGGATTTGCCGTCACGCTCTGTCTCGGCATTGCGATCAATCTGTTCACGGCCCTTGTCGGCACAAAGGTCATTTTCGATATCATCAATCAGCGCCACAAGGTGGAGCAGCTGAGCATTTAACTGGAGCTGACAAGCGACAGGCTGACAGAATCAGGAACAGGCTGACAGGAGACAGGCACAGGGTTGTCAGCGTGCGCACTTGTCAGCGTGTCAGCCCATATTGAGGAGCCTTCATGCTGGAAATCCTCGGGAAGACGAACATTGATTTCATGGGCAAGCGCAAATATGCGTTTTTGTTTTCCGGCGTCATGGTGGTGCTGGGCATCATCGCCTTGATTCAGATCGCTAGCGGTGCGGCGAATCTCGGCATCGACTTCGCCGGCGGCACGGCAGTGCAGTTGAAATTCGATCAGCCGATCCGCATCGAAGACGCCAGAAAAGTCCTCGAGGCCAACGGTCTGGGTGATGCCGAGCTCCAGGAATTTGGTCAGGAAAACAAGCTGCTGATTCGGGTCAAGGCCTCGACGACCATCGAGGAGAAGACCGCGGAAAAGGTCGTGGCCGTCTTCACCAAGGAGTTTCCGGGAAACCAGTTTGTGGTGGAGTCCAGTACGGAAATCGGTCCGACGATCGGCAAAAAGCTCCAATCCGATGCGCTCGTGGCCATCGTCATCTCGTTCGCGGGGATCATTCTCTATATTGCGGCGCGCTTTGAGTTGCGGTTCGGCGTGGCCGCGGCGTTGGCGACTTTTCACGATGTCCTGGCCGTCCTGGGGGCGTTCTATGTGCTCGACAAGGAAATCACGTTGTTGGTGGTTACGGCGCTCCTGACGCTGGCGGGCTATTCCCTCACCGATACGGTCGTGGTGTTCGATCGCATTCGTGAAAATCTCCGTCTCCGGCGCCGGGAGCATGAAGTGACCATGATCAACAACGCGATCAACCAGGTGTTGAGTCGCACAATCGTCACCAGTTTGACCGTCGTGCTGGTCTTGATCCCATTGACCGTGGGGGGAGGAGAGGTGCTTCATGACTT
>DATIGH010000040.1:0-2301 GCA_035454845.1 Nitrospira sp. | reverse complement strand
AAGCATGCCGAATGAGAACGCGCCGTCTCCAGCAATGTCCTGATGACAGCTGACTTGGACTGCAAGCCGTCTCGCATCGCCTTCGAGCAGCCAATAGAGAGGCAGGTGGTCAGGACAACCCGGTGCCGGCTGCCAGGTCAGCTCGGCATTCATGGACTGCTGAATGGGCGCGAGTTTGCCGTGATCACGAAGGAGGAAATACAACCCCGGCGTCAATCCATCGACCCGATGAACAAAGAGCATGAGATGAATGGCCGGATCGTATGGCCAGACATCCCAGGGCAGCGGGCGGGCCAGTTGCGGCAATTCATGATGCGGCATCACGCGATCGAGCATAGAAAAGAATGTGGAGGCGGTAATTGAGGTCTGGGCATCAAAAGCGACGGCGCTCCGCCGCTGGCGGATAATTTGGCCGGCGGGCACGGTCGCATCCAGGGCCTCTCGGACAGAGGATGACGAGTGGCGCATGCGCGTCAAGGAAATCGACAGCGGCTCGCTGTGGGTCTTCCGTACGGCTTGAGCCACGGCATCGATGATGTCCCAGTCGAAGCCGTGATCGGCACTCAGGCGGTTTGCCTTGCCGTACCATGTCGTGGCGGTGAGCGCCTGCATGATGGCAGCATCCAGTGATAGCGGTACGGTTCTATCGACATGGTGCTCAGCATCACGAGACGGCCACATGGCCATGAGACAATCCGGATGCTCCGGCTCCGCTTGCCCATAGTCCTCGCCCCGCTGAGTGCCCAACAGTCGTGCGACGGTTTCTTGGTCGCACCCGTCCAAGAGAACCGTTTGCCAGCCCAACGTCGCCGCTGCAATCCGCGCGGCCCCGATCGCGTGTCCCACGTCATGGTGACAATACCGAAAGGCCCGCTCGCCATATTTCCAAGCCTCGCGCCAATGCACGGATGTCAGGCCACACAGAAACGCGTGAGAGGGAAACGGATGAAAGAGTCTTGCCAAGTCGTCACTCCGGTAAGCCGCCCTCCGCTCAAGCCCGTGCTCCTTCGGTGCATAGTGGTAGAGTCCCGGCGCGAGATCCAGGCCTACCATAGGCGGAACGAGGAGATAGCCCTCCGTCGGATGGAGATTTCCGGATGAGGGATTACTTCGCAACGCCCATTCGGATTCTCCGGCCCGCTTCCAGGCGGACAGGGCCAGCGCCAGCTCGAAGAACCGCGAGAGCGTGTTGACCGTCACCGTTTGAGGGGGAACGGTCTCCGGCTGATACAGGTCGTGGTACGCCGGCGAGACGGGCGCGTCATCCGGCGCGAGCAACGGCAAGCGGATCAAGGTCGTGCCGACGTAGCGACGGAACGGATCGGGTTGATTGGCCCAATCCAGATACCCCGCTGATCGAGCATACCGGTGAAAGTGATGCTTCGTTTGGAGGTGATAGTGAATGACCTGGTCGACGAGATCAGTCGCGGCCTGCTCCCCTCTCGCCCCAACCGGCGGATTGCCCCTCATCACGATCCAGTGTACAAACCTGGTCGGAGAAAAGTAAACGAGCAGCTTGGTGTTGATCCCTGCGCACGCGCAACGCTACACTCGACGCACCGGTCCAGAGGAGAGCCTTCCGATGCAGTTCGATCCCGCTTTGGCCGCCCAAACAGCGTTTCAGCGTGCACAATCCGAACTGGGTCCGGACTGGGGCACTGCGGTCGAGCTTGAAGAGGTCTTCTCCTCGAGCGCGGGCGGAGAGGCAACGGCGGCCTATCATGCGCTGTTGGACCTCGCGCACCGTCATCCCAACGCCACCGCCTTTCAAGCGTTTTGCATCTACATGACCTGGCAGCAAGTCACGGAAGAGACGATTCCCCGCCACTTTCGCACCGGTCTCCGGCTCTGTGAACACTACCTTGCGTCTCGCGACGGCAAGAGCCTTTCGGATAACGATCACATCGCAGAGTTATGCGACTCCTTCCGGGCGGGTCTCGGTATGGATCAGGAGGACGAGATGCAAGTCGAGTTCCGGCAGGACACGCCAAAGGGCGGAGACTGAGCTCACTGATCCGTCATGTCGGATGTCCACAAGCATCGAGCGCGGATTTTTCTCCATCGCGGAGATTTGACGCAGGCGAGAGCGGCATGGGAAGCCGCCGTCGAAGACGACCGCGCTGCAGATGATCGACAGGAACTCTCCAATTCCCTCGGCAATCTCGGCAATACCTGCGCGCTGATCGAGGATTTCGCTGCGGCCGAGCGCTGCTATCGGGAAGTCCTGGACATCCAACGCACGGGACAGAACCCCCATGCCATCGCCCACACGCTGGTCAATCTTGGCAACCTGCACATCGG
>DATIGH010000039.1:0-10291 GCA_035454845.1 Nitrospira sp. | reverse complement strand
TGTCTGGACATCAATGACGCCGCGTTGTCCGCTTTCGGCTATACGCGCGAAGAGGTGATCGGTCAGACGACGTTGGTTTTTGGTATTTGGCCAAATCCGAAGGCGCGGGAGCAATTTATCGAGCTTCTGAAGAGCAAGGGCAGCGTGAGGAACCTCGAAATCCCGCTCAAGTCAAAGCGAGGAGAGGTGCGGCGCTTTCTCGCCTCCACAGAAGTGATTGTGCTGAAGGGCAAGGAATGTCTCGTCACCATCGGCACCGACATCACGGAGCAAAAACGTGCTGAAGAGGCGCTGCGCCGCAGCGAACTGGCAGTCCGCCAAGCATTTGAGGAGAGAGAACGCCTGAGCCAGGATCTTCACGACAATCTCCTGCAGTCCCTCTATGCGGTCGGCATGGGACTCGAACTCACGAAGCAGCGGATACAACGGATCTCCCGGACGAACGCCAAGCGGCTCGAACAATCCGTCGCTCAGTTAAACAACGTGATCAGAGAAGTGCGTACATTTATCTCCCATGTGCAGCCCGCCGTCCTCCTCGACGAACCGACCCTCACCGATGCGCTTCGCGCACTGGCCGGATCCTTTATGGCCACGGGCGCCGGAGAGATCGTCGTTGCGGTGGAAGACGATGTCGGCCTGCGACTGTCTCCCGAACAGCGGACCCACATGCTGGCCATCGCCAAGGAAGCGCTGAGCAACAGCATCAGGCACACCAAGGCGGACAAGCGGACGGTGATGCTGCGGCGCCTCGGCAACAAGATCCGTCTGGAAGTGACCGACAACGGCTATGGCTTCTCCACGGCGCATCGGCGTGCGCAAGGCATGGGACTGCAGAATATGCGCGCCAGGGCCAGAAAGCTGCGCGGCCGCATCGCGATTACTTCGGTCCTTGGACAGGGCACGACCGTCACACTCACGATACCTTCCACGTAAGAATTGACACGGGCGATTCCTCCCTCTAGGATACAGCCCCCATCAGGTCCTTCCGTCCATTGATATCTATTCACTGAAGCCGGAGCATCATGGCCGATCAACACATCATCTCATCGGTACCGGAAAGCACTACACACCCGCTCGAGCACGGCTTTGAAACCATCGTGTTTGCCAGCCGTTGGATTCAAGCCCCGCTCTACGCCGGATTGATCGTCGCCGAGCTCCTCTACGCGTACAAGTTTCTCGTCGAGCTCTGGGAAATGGTGGTGCACATTCAGGGGCTCGAAGAAACCAAATTCATGCTTGGTGTGCTGGGCCTGATCGACGTCACCATGGTGGCCAATCTCCTGACCATGGTCATCATCGGCGGCTATGCCACTTTCGTGAGTAAGTTGAGCCTGGAAGGGCATCCGGACCGGCCCGATTGGCTGACCCACGTCGATCCCGGCACGATCAAGGTCAAATTGGCGGCTTCTCTCATCGGCATCTCGAGCATTCATCTGCTCAAAGCCTTCGTGGACGTCGGCAACGAAGACCCTGAGCATATCAAGTGGAAAATTTTCATCCATATGACCTTCTTGGGTTCAGCCATCCTCCTGGCCTGGACCGACAAGATCATGCAGAAGGACAAGAAGCATTAGCCGCATGCGCTAGCAAGGATTCTCGCCGTCGTTCTTAAAACGAGGTGTCCCTTGACGGACTGGCGGACGGTCGCGCTTCTTCTTATCGGTCTGCTCGCGGCAGGCTGCGCGGTTTCCGTCGTCGATCTCCGCGATACTCTCGACCTCAACCAAGCCACCTTCCGCGACAAACTGGACACCAGGGCAGGGCTTGCCGACGAGTTTTTGGCCTGTACCACACGGGCTTACGACGAGCGTGTGGCCTTTCCAGCCGACAGATCGTTCCCGGATGACGATGCCGGGCGCGACGGACCACTGCAAGCGATCCACACGCTTATCACACGGGTGAAGGAAGGCCGGCCTTCGCATGCGGAATCGCTACACATTCTCGAGGACACCCTGGCCGACTGGACACGCACCTCCTACCGGCGCTTGGATCTAGGCAAGCTCCGCAAGGTAGTTGACGTCATCAAGCACTGGCACATTCATTTCGATTTCGATGAAGATGCGCTCGCCGAAGACGGATCGCGTTTCGCCCAATTGCTGCTGGCCTATAACATGGCCTATTTCGGCGATATCCGATATACCGCTGGGCCCCGCGCGGGCTCAGGCCTACAGGCCGTTGCCAGAATGACTTCCGATGGCTTTATCGACCGGAACGGCAGCGTCTGGAGGTTCCCGGGACTCTCCGTCGACGTCACCAAGCAGCCTGGGCAACTCGCGACGATCGAAGCGGGCCGAGTGGACTCTCAACGGATCACCGCCGACCTGACCCGCATTTTCCTTGAAGCCTTTTTCGATGCGGCCTTCCGGGAGCCGGCCGTAGGAAACGCCACCGCCTTGCGAGTGCAGTGGAAGAGCGCAGGCCTTACCTATCCCGCCTTCGACGCCGATCATCCGCCGATTCCCTTTGTAGACTTCGCGCGCGTGACGCGTGACGCGCTCAGAGCCGAGGCCGCCGTGACGTCAGAAGTGGGGAAAGCAGTCCGGGGCGGAAACGTGTTCAGTATAGAGAACGAAACGCTCGCCGCCGGATTGGAAACCGCCGCGGGCGTGATCGCGAAAAAGCTCGTCGAGCATGGAGGGTTTTGTTATTTTGAGACGATACAACGCAGCGAACGCCGAAAGGAGGGCCTCAAAGAATGATGGCACCAGTTGTGGTCGTGCTTACCATGAGTCTCCTCCTCACCGGATGTTTCGCCAAGATTTACGAACTCCCTTCACAACCAGAGCATGCGGAAGCGTTATTTGCGCCCTTGCCCGATCAGGATTTCATGGTGGGGCTGGCCGTGTCCGGAGGAGGCAGCCGGGCGGCCACTTTCGCGGCCGGCGCCCTGGAGGCTCTGGCAGAGATCCCGGTTTCTCTCGGCACCGAGCAACGCAGCGTGCTCGAAACGGTCAGCTATATGTCGAGCGTGTCAGGAGGCAGTCTGGCCACGGCCTACTATGTCACCAACAAACCTCCACGGTCGGAACTCATGCTCAGCAACGGAAGTCTTTCACCCCGCTATCGTGAATTCTTCTCTGCCTATAAAGCGGCGATGCAATCGAACTTCCAGCGGAGCGCTCTTGTTCGTCAGCTGGCATTCTTTCGCGCGCTCAACCCGACAAAGCTCGCCTATTCGCTCTCCGAAGTCTGGGACAAAGACTTTCTCGGTGACATGACCTTCGCTCAGCTGTATGAGCGGGAGCAAAGGGGCGATATTCCCCGCGTGATCTTGAACGGCACCGTGTACAACTCGGGGCGGCGCTTTGCCTTCACCACACTGCCGGCGTCGGACTTTGACTACGACTTCATCGAGCTGCTGATGAACGAATTGAAGAAGCCGGACCGTCCGGTGCCCGTCACGACCGAGGGGCTGGCCATTATCCAAAAGGGATTGGAAAAGGCCAGCCGGCAGTTCCTGCCCCTCACGTTCGAGCGGATCGCCGCCGATTATCGGAATCTTCCATTGTCGCTTGCCGTTGCCACCTCCGCCTCATTCCCCCCCGTCGTAGGCCCGGTCACCTATCGGGTGGCGGGCAGGCCGACGTATCTGCACATTGGGGACGGTGGTCTGTTCGACAACCTCGGGACCGAATCTCTCACGACCCTGTTCTTGAAAAAAATCCCTCAGGGTTCATCCAAGAGCGGACTGATCATCGTCATCGATACGTCCTTCCCGTTCGATGCCGGCGGACCCGAACTCGACAGCAGCGAGAAGGGATTCCAAGTATTCCGCGACGATCCTTCGCGCATCGTCGGCATCATGGAGGAACGCGCCAATACCTATCAAACGCTGCTCTGGCATAGCCTCAGGACGGAGGGCGCCGTCCTTCCGGATTTCGCTCATCTGAGAATTGAGGTCCTGAAGCATGTCGATGCCGACTGGGACAGGGGATATCAGGACCTCCCGGACGTGTGTCGTGAGGACTTCCCACTGGATGTCACTCCCGCGCAGATCAAACAGGCCGTGAGCCAAATCCCCACATTGTTCAAAATCAAAACGCCCTGTCATGGCGCGTTGCTGCAGGAGGCGGCGCGAAGAGCCGTCAAGCAACACCGCGATCGCATCGTGAGTTTCATTGAACGCCACCTTCGGAAACCTCAACCATGACCGACCCCGTCCAGGACGGCCCTTTTTCTCTGGCGACAACGCTTGAACAAGAATATGTCGCGCTGCACGGCCGTCAACCGACCGGGACGACCGGCGCGGAAGCTGACCGGCTGGCAGCGCTGTACCGGCAGATCCATAACCTTCCCCAGAAGCGGACCGCACTCTGTTTGTCAGGCGGCGGGATCAGAAGCGCCACGTTTGCTCTGGGTGTGATCCAAGGGCTGGCCCGTCTCTCGCTCTTGAACCGATTTGACTATCTCTCGACGGTTTCGGGCGGCGGATATATCGGCAGCTGGCTTACCGCCTGGATTCACCGGCATCCCGCCGGCGTCGCCGGCGTCACGGAGGAACTGCGCCGGCCGCCCTCCGATAGCCAGGATCCCGAACCAGAACCCGTGAAGTGGTTGCGGCAGTATAGCAACTACCTGACTCCCCGACTGGGTTTCATGTCCGTTGATAGTTGGACGCTGCTTGGATGCTATCTGAGGAACCTCACGCTCAACTGGCTCGTGCTCGTGCCGCTGCTCGCCGCTGCTCTGATGCCGCCTCGCTTGTTGGTCTCGATTCTTCACTGGGAGGTCGCCGATCCCATTCCGGCAGCACAAGCCATGTTGCTCACAGGCCTTTTCTTCGGTCTGATCGCGTTGACGCACCTGCATGTCTATCGGCCCAGCCTGGATCGTCTGCGGTCACGTCTCGTTTGGAAACGGTTTGAACGACAGCAAGGGTTTCTTCTCGGCAGCCTGACGCCCCTGTTGACGGCCGCGCTCCTGCTGACGACCGCCTATGCCTGGTATCGCAATGCCGGCCGTCCTCTGGAGAACCTGACGCTGTTCGGTCTTGATAGCCGCAGCACCTTCGTGCTGGGAGGCGCCGCCATGCACGGGTTCGCCTGGCTGATCGCCACCTCTCTGTTGCATCGCTGGCGCGACATAAAGCGGTGGCTGGTCGCGGAGTTCCTCGTCATTTTCTGGTCCGGCGCCGTCGGCGGTCTTCTCCTGTGGTCGGTGCTCGTGGAGACACGTCATGACATTCCGGTCAGCGAATTCGCTGAGTGGTACGCGTGTTTCGCCATCCCCGGCTTTCTGACGATGTTTCTGCTCACCGCCACTATCTTCATCGGCGTCGCAAGCCGCTATACCGATGACCATGATCGTGAATGGTGGGGGAGGGCCGGTGCCTGGATCCTGATTACCATCGTCACGTGGGCGGGACTCAGCGCACTCATCCTGTTCGGACCCGGTCTGCTTTCCTACACACCCGCGCTGGTCACGTCCGTGGGCGGACTGTCCGGCGCCATCTCCCTCTTGCTTGGATTCAGCTCGAAAACCAAAGCCACGAACAAGGCGAAACCCAGCATGGTCGACCTGCTGCTCGACCGGACGGCAGTACTGGCCGCCCCGGTGTTCATCGCCTGCCTGCTCGTGCTCATCGCGCTCTTCACCAGCCTCCTCATGAATGAGGTAGGCAACCTGCCCGAGGTCTCGGAGCACACCTTCATCGGAGTGCAAATGCCCCCTGACGTGTGGGGCCATGCGGTCATTCTCCATAATAGCCCGGCCTGGTTGGTGATCGGCGTTGCAGCGGCCTTCGTCCTGCTGGCCGGCGCCATGTCGTTGGTGATCAACATCAACAAGTTTTCATTGCATTCGATCTATCGCAATCGCCTGATTCGGGCCTACCTGGGCGCCTCCCGTCTCCGCGAGTATCAGGAAGAACGTCGGCCAAACCTCTTCACCGGTTTCGATCCAAACGACAACATCCAGCTGCATGAACTGGCCGCGCCAGGTCAGTCGATCCGTAAGCCCTTCCACGTCCTGAACATCGCCATCAACCTTGTCCGGGGGGAAAATCTTGCCTGGCAGCAGCGTAAAGCCCAATCGTTTACGGCATCCCCGCTGTTCTGCGGCAGCTGGAATTTGGGATATCGCCGTTCGAGCGAGTATGGGATCAATGCCCAAGTTCGTAAGGCGATCACGATCGGGACCGCCATGGCGATTTCCGGAGCCGCGGCCAGCCCTAATATGGGATACCACTCAGCGCCGGCGGTCACATTTCTGCTGGCCTTCTTCAATGTCCGGCTCGGCTGGTGGCTGGGTAATCCTGGCCCCGCCGGACGTCACACCTTCAACCGTTCTTGTCCGCGAATCGCCGTCCGCCCATTATTGGCGGAGACATTCGGCCTGACCGACGCCGCCAATCCCTATGTCTATGTTTCGGACGGAGGTCATTTCGAGAATCTTGGACTCTACGAGATGGTTCTCCGGCGCTGCCATTACATCGTCGTCAGTGACGGCAGTTGCGACACGGACCGATCGTTTACGGATCTGGGCAACGCGATCCGCAAAGTGCGGATCGACCTTGGAATCGACATTGAGATCCAGACGGAGTTGCTGGAGATACAAGCGGGAAGCGGCTTCAGCCGTGCGCATTTCGCGTTGGGCTTGATTCGCTACGATCGCGTGGATCAGGAGGCGCCTGCCGGGTTGTTGATCTATCTCAAGCCTTCCCTGACCGGAAATGAACCGGCCGATGTCAGCCAGTATGCCAGCGGACACGATGAATTTCCTCATGAACCGACCGCCGACCAATTTTTCGACGAATCGCAGTTCGAATCCTACCGCACGCTCGGCTGTCACATCGCCGACAAAGTCTTTACCCGTCCCATCACGAATCCGACCGGCGAAGCCGAGCGGTTATTCGAACGATTCCGGTCCGGCGGGACGCGGAGCTGACACGTATCAGGCGGACATGCTGACACAGATGCTCATTCCTGTCAGCGTGTTGCTTGCGGCCTGTCAGCTTCCTTCATGATAGAGCTGACAAGTGACAGGCTGACAAGAACAGAGTCATGGCCGTGCCAGCTTGCTTGCTTGGCGCCTGTCAGCTTGCATTCATATCCAGGCAGGAGTCGTGGAGCCGTCGGATCCCCGCCAGTGCGGAGTCCACGCCAATGCAACCAGCTTCACGAGGATGTGGGCCTTCGTAGGCCTCAGAGATAGCAGCTCGAGTTTTTCTTGCAACGGATCGCTCGCGGCCGCCAGCGCTTCGCTTTCCGCCTTGAATTGCGCTTCGAGGTCAGCCAATTGCTGCTGTAACGCCGCGACGTTTTCCTGGGCCAGACTCACGTCTTGCGATTCCTTGAGCACCCGCCCGGCGCCGCGGATAGCCGTCGTGGCGCGTCCGATGTTGGTTGCGCTGATGGTCTTTCTGCCGAGAAAGGCCCCCAGGATCGAGGCACCCACGGAAATAGCGGCCTGCATTTGACTGGAACGCGCCTCGACCTGTTGCTTTTCCCTCTGCTGATCTGCCCGCCTGATCCTTTCTTGTAGGCCCGTAATCTTCGGGGCATATTTCCGGCGAAGCGAGTCGGCTCCCTTGTCCCGCTGCTCTCTGCCAGCCTGTTGCAGGCGGAGGCGGAAGTCTCTTTCGGTCTCGGCGGGAGTGGACACCTGCGCAGTGCTCGGACTTCTGAACAACTCAAGCTTTTGCGTGCGATGCAACCAAGCACCGAACTCCTTGCTCCAGGTGTCATAGCTCTTCCCTTTGCCGGCGGTGGCGGGCAACGTGAGATAGTGCGCCTCTCCGTCCGGCGCCTGCTCCAAATCAGCCACGGCCATCTGGAGCTGCGCGGCCTCGTCCCACTTCACCGTGACCGCCCCTTCGGTCATCGGCACCAGCACCGTCACGTCTTGAGTCGTCTCGATGCCATGTTTCGTATCGGCGAAGCGGATCTCCGACGATCCCACCAACATCGGCGCATACACAAGTTCGCTTGCTTCCGGCCTGGATCCACGGATAGGGAGGAAATGCTGGGGAACGTCCGGAGGCAGGACGGGTCGCTCTGCGCCGGGCGAGCGGCTAGAAGCCCGAGGCAAGAAGGCGGAAGGGACGGAAGTCGTTGTCGTCCCACTCGCCCCTCGGCCTTTGTCTTTCGCCCCGTCCATGAGCGTTTTGATCTGTGTTCTCGTCAGTGGCCCACGCAGATACGAAAGACACCATCGCGTTTCGAACACAACCGGCGCGTCTTCATGGACGTTGTTCATGAGAAAAACGCGGTTCCCCAGACCGGCAAGAATCTGTTCCATACGGCCTTTATCAAACCGTTTCCCGGCGGTCGAAGAGGCCCCTTCCAGCCCTTCGAGCACACGGGCTTTGTCACGCTCTGTTTGCAGCCGGCCGATAAACCATGTGCCTGTATTGGCCAGCCCCTTGTAATCGAGATCGACGGGGTTCTGTGTGGCCAACACCACGCCCAACCCGAAAGCGCGAGCCTGCTTCAGCAACGTCAGCAACGGTTGCTTAGAGGGCGGATTCGCGACCGGCGGGAAATAGCCGAAGATTTCATCCATGTACAAGAGCGCGCGCAAGCTGGTCGTCCCGGATTGGGCCCGCATCCATCCGACCATTTGGCTCAGCAAGAGCGTCACAACAAACATGCGCTCGGCGTCGCTGAGATGCGCGATGGAGAAGATCGCCAAACGGGGCTTGCCGGCGGCCGTGTAAAGGAGTTGCTGAATATCAAGCGGCTCCCCCTCGAGCCACGTCTGAAACCCCGGCGCCGCCAGCAAATTATTCAGCTTCATCGCCAGGGCAAAGCGCTCCTTGGACGGGAAGAAGGCCTCGACATCCATCACGCCGATTTTCGCCACCGGCGGCGACTGGATGGCATGGATCAATCCGGCAACGTCCATATCCATGGCGTGTGTCCAGGCATGGCCTAAAATGGTTGACAACAGGATATGCTCCCGGCTCTGAAGAGGATCCGCTTCGACGCCGATCAAGCCGAGCAGACCGGTGATCGTCGTGCTGATTCGTTCATGGAGCAATTCGGTGTCCTTGCGGACGTCTTCATCCGGAGCGGCAAACGATTTCAAGATGGAAACCGGTAGACCGGCGTGACTGCCGGGCGTGTAGATGACGAATTCGGCGGCATCACGAAGCCGCTGAACGCGAGCGCCGTCCTGTCCCCATGCAGCCAATCCGCTCCTCCAGAGGTCCGCTTGCGCACTCGCATACGCAGACGGCGACAGCCCTTTCTTCCGCGCCTCGTCCTCATTGATCCACGGGAGAAAGTCCTCGCCTTTGAGCGTCGGAAACGTCAACAGTAGATTGCCGAGATCACCTTTTGGATCGATGATAATGGCGGGAATATTGTCGATCGCCGCCTCTTCGAGCAGCGCGAGGCAGAGTCCGGTCTTGCCGCTCCCGGTCATGCCGACGCAGACCGCATGAGTCACCAGATCCTTCGAGTCGTACAATATCCATCCGGGCGTTCTTTGCTTAGCAGACAGATCATAGAGGCGGCCGAGGTAGAAGACGCCAAGTCGCTCGAACTCCTGGGTGCTTTCCGAAGTGCCGGCGACCGTTTCTTTCGCTGAAGAAGACTTCTTGCGGGGCATCGGTCCTCCGTCTGAAGAACAAGGATGGGAGTCGACCGCGCATTGTAGGGTGGCATCCGAGCGGCTGCAAGAGCACGCAGGCAGGGGATCTATTCGGGATGAATGGCAGTCAACGGAAAGAAAAGAACGAAAAGTGGCCGGGAGGCGGCATTCGGCCGCCTTCCCGGCGCGGAAGGCTTAGCTACCACACGAAATTTTCATGGATTCGATATCGTCCTTCATGTCCAACTTCCCCAGATTGGGAACGCGCTGGCCGGGGGCAAACGCAAGTTCGGTCCCTTTGAAATCTTTGTCGGAATAGGCCTTGACTCTCGCATTGGTGCCTACGATCACGCTTTCGATGTCATTGTTCCAATTTTTTCCGCCGACGTCCTTCAGTGATGCAAACTCTTTGGGCCCTTGTATTTTATAGTGTGCATCGTCCATGTCGAAGTCATCGTCATCGAACACTTCGATATAGCAGTTCTTATCGATCACCTTGGTTTCCAGATCGGCCGCAAACGCCGGGACGGCGGTCAAGGCGATCGTGGCGATCATCGGCAATCCAATTTTCAAAGACAACATCATTTGCTCTCCTTTGTTGTTGTGTAAGGCGTACTCTGTCTCGTGTGTGGCTACCGAAGAATCCCCAGAAACCACAGCACAACCAGCAGGCTCATCGGCACCCCGAGCAGCCACAAGATCACGCCTTTTCCCATTGCTCCCATTGTTGTCCCTCCGTTCTCCTGTCAAAGGACCT
>DATIGH010000038.1:0-5177 GCA_035454845.1 Nitrospira sp. | reverse complement strand
GGGAGGATGCCGTGCCGTTCTACGAACTGAAAGAGCTCGAAAGGAAGAAGTCGCGCACCAACGACAAAGTGGAATCCGGCAGCGTTCCGGGCGAATTCATGAAGTTCGGCATCGTGACCAAGCCGGAAGGCGAGGGGCCGCCGCTGCACGAGCATCCGAACGAGGAGCAGTTCAGCCTCGTCATATCCGGCCAGTTGCACTTCGTGCTCGGCAACGAGGACCGCGTAGTCGGCCCCGGTACCCTCATCCACATCCCCAGGAACACTCGCCACCGCTCGCGGCCGGTCAACGGACCTGCGACGTTCATCACCATCAAGAGCCCGTGCGGCAGCGGCGATCTCGACCAGGACTACCACCTGCGGCCGGAAGCGAAGGAAATCGAGAAGCTCTATCCGGGGAATAAGTGACAGTGTCGGGCTCGATCAATTGCATGGCTGCCACCTACGACCTGCGGATTAAGAACTGATTCAAGGGACAAAGCGAAATCATGATGCACGAGACCGGAGCAACATTAATCGGCTTTGCGGGGGTTGCGCTGCTCTTGCTTGCGTTCCTGCTGAATCTGGTCAAGCAGATGCGACCGGATGGGTACCCTTATGCAACGCTCAATTTCGTCGGCGCTGCTTTGGCGTGCTATTCCTCGTTCCTGATCAGCTTCATGCCATTTGTGGTCCTGGAGGGGGTCTGGGCGCTCGTTGCCGCGGGCGCGATCATTCAAAAAGCGTTTACGCGCCCAACAGCCGTCGGCTAGCCCTTCGCGTAGATCTCCGGATTGAGCAGCGCTGCCGGACGCTCGCCTCTCATCAGTTGAACCAGGCCTTGGGCGACCGACTTCGCCTTGCGGCCACGGACATCCCAGGTCGCGCCGCCGTTGTGGGGCGCGAGTATCACATTGTCGAGATTGCGGAGCTCCTCCGGGACAAACGGCTCCTGCGTGAGCGGCGGCTCGTTCCAGTAGACGTCCAGCCCCGCGCCGGCGATCCGCTTTTCCTGCAACGCGCGTATGAGCTCGGGCTCGTCGACGATCCGGCCCCGTGCAGTGTTGATGAGATAGGCCTGCGGCTTCATCAGATCGAGCTCGCGCTTGCCGATGAGCTTGTGCGTGCTGGTATTGTAGTCACAGGCGACGCAGACGAAGTCGCTGCGCTGGAGCAGGTCCGCGAGTTCGGGGGTCCACTCGATGCCCAATTCCTTTTCCCGCTCCGCAGGCAGCCGGGTCCGCTTCGTATAGAGCGCGCGCATGTCGAAAGCGCGGATTCGGGGCACCAGATGCACGGCGACCTTGCCCATTCCGATCAGGCCGACAGTCTTGCCCGGACAGCCGATGCCCATCAGGGCCATCGTCTGTTCCTGGCGAAACTTGCCGGCCCGCGTGTAACGATCGGATTCCGGAAGCCGGTACGCCAGACCGAGCAGCATTGCCATGGTCAAATCGGCGGTCGTGGGCGCCACACCAGGAAAGGTGGCTTTGGGATCTTCCAGGACGACCGGAAGCTTGCGCGCACTGGCTGCCCTCACGTCGATGTTTGGATGAGCCGCAGCCATGGCGCCGATCCCTTTCAAATTGGGATTGGCGTTGATGACTTCGGCCGTCACGTTCGTTTCGTGCAGGACGAACAGCCAGTCGGCGCGCCTGGCGTTGGCTACGAGCTCCTCTACCGTGATCTGCCGGTCCATGTATGGATAGACGGAGACGTCGGCGACTTCCCGCAGCACTTCGAGCGCGACCTCCGGGATCGGCTGAGCGACGAAGACTCTTTCTTTCATGTAAGCAACCTCACGCTGTTGCGCGGCGCGTTCAGTCGACGAGCTTGAGGAGCCGCGGCAGGAACATCGAAACCTCCTCCACGTAGGTGATGATCAGCATCGTCACCGTCAGGACGGCGATCATCGGAAGGAGCGGCTTCACCACGCGCTCGAGGGTGACGCCCACCACGGCGCAGGCGGTGAACAGCACGTTGCCGATGGGAGGAGTTATCAGACTCAGGGCGACGTTGCATTCGATCAGGATTCCGAAATGGATCGGCTCGATTCCACGCGCGACGGCCATGGGCGTGAGCATCGGAACGAGGATCAGAATCGCCGGTACGGTATCCATGACGATGCCGATGATGAAAAACAGTATCTGGACGAGAAGCAGAAAAAGAATCCTCTCCGGAGCCCATGCGTCGAGCAGCTTCCCGAGCATGCTCGGAACCTGGAAGATCGTGAGCACGTAGCCCAGGATGGCGCACATTGCGATCACCAACAGCACCATTCCGCTGATCTCGATCGTATTGCGAAGGACCTCCGCGAGCCTCTTGAAAGTGAGCGTTCGATACACGAACGCGGCCAGCAGGAAACCGTAGACCACCGCCACGGACGCCGCCTCGGTGGGCGTAAATACGCCTCCAAGGATTCCGCCCAAAATGATCAGGATCAGCAGGATGGCCGGGCCCGCTTTCACGAAAGAAAAGAGGGTTTTCTTCAATGAAAACGCAACGGATACGTTGCCGTAGCCGTAGCGCCGGGAGATGTAGACCGCCCAGATCATGAGCCCGAGACCATTCACGATCGCCGGAAATATTCCGGCGGCGAACAGCCCGGCAATCGACATGTTCCCGACGATCCCGATCAGGATGAGGTCGTTCGTCGGCGGGATGAGCGTGCCGGCGCATCCGGAGGACGCGAGGAGTGCGGCTCGAAACGGCGCCGGATAACCTTGCTCCTTGAGGCTTGGATTCGCCACCTTGCTGATGGCCGCCGTGTCCGCCGAGGAGGACCCCGAAATGCCGCTGAACAGCATCGTCGACCCGATGACCGATACGCCGAGTCCGCCACGCCCGCGGCCGATGGTTGCCGACGCGAATTCCATGAGGTTCTTGGCGACTCCGCCCTCGGACAGCAGGGAGCCGGCGAAAATAAAGAGCGGGATGGCGAGAAAGTTGAAGGAGCTCAGTGCGTCGTAGATCTGCTGCGGCAGGCCCGGCAGTAATTCGAAGCCGTTCGGAGCGAAAAAGATGCCGACCAGAGCCGCGCCGCCAAGTACAAAGGCAATCGGCACGCCGACTGCCATGAACGCAAAAAATGCGATAACGAGAGCGGTGCTTGCGAATCCCATGATGCCTCAACGCGGCGGGGGGACGGTGGTTGCAGGCATCTAGGACAGGCTTTCGCCCTTCAACTCGCGGTGGACTTCCTCTTCGCGCGCTTCAACCGCGCTGAACCGGCGACCGGTCCAGATCGACAGCACCGCATCCGCGAGCTCGAGAACGTAGATCGTCAGGATCGCGCCGATGCCGACGGGAATCCCCGCATACGGAATGCGCATGTCGATCTCGGTCGCCATGGCGGTCTGATTCGAGACGATGTCGAGATAATCAATGGAGTACTTCAGGAGGATCGAGAGCAGAACGACGACCGCAACGTTGACGATCTGCCGGACGATCCAGCGTGTGCGCTCGTTGAAGTACATGACGCCGAACCGAACCGCGAAATGCATTCCTCTCCGGGCGCTTACGGCCGCGGCGAGCAATCCAAACCAGACCAGAATGAAGCGCGCGACTTCTTCGGTCCAGGCCGTTGGTGCATGTATGACGTAGCGGATCAGGACTTCCAGAAAGACGCTTACGACCAGAAAGCAGAGAAGTGCCGCGCAGACCGCAACCAGCGCCATCTCCATCCAGTGGCCAATGCGCGCCAGCAAGACTTGTACTTGAACCACGAGAGAGGTGCCTCGCGGAACGCGCAGTCTTACAGCAGCTCTTGGCTATCGGCCGGGCACCGCACCTTTACGAAAAATTGCGCGCCGCATTGACCAGGTCCGCCCCGATCCTGGCGCTGGCTTCCTTGTAAACAGAGTCGAGCTTACCGGAGAAGGCCTTGGGGTTTTCCATGGCGATGATCTGCATTCCCCCCTTGTCCCTCAGGAAGGCAATCGTGTCCTTCTCGCTCTTGAGGACCTCGTCCACCTGGGCCTTGACGGCGGGTATTGCGGCTTGCCTGACGATCTCCCGGTCTTTGGGCTCGAGCTTGTCCATGAACTTCCTGGAGACGATCATCGCGCTGACGATGCTGTAGTGGTTCGTGAGCGTCAGATATTTCGTGACCTGATACAGCTTCACCTGAAGGATATCCGCCATAGTCTTGTCGCTGCCATCGATGAGGCCGGTTTGCAGCGCCGTGTACAAATCCTTGAGACCCACGACGGTCGGGATTCCCCCGAATGCCAGGATGGTGTCACGTTGAATCTTGCTCGCCTGAACCCCGAACTTGAGCCCTGTGACATCCGCCGGAGTCCTGATCGGCCGCTTGCCGTTCCAGAGGTTGCGCGAGCCGTCCGAGGCGAAGCCCAGCAATTCGCACGCGAAGGCTTCATCGACTTTGGGCTTCAGGCGTGTACCGACCGGGCTGTTGGCGAAACGCAGAACCTGGTCCGTGTCCTTGTAGAGGAACGGGAGATTGAACACGTCCATTTCACCCACGGCGGCACTGATGTGCGATACGTCGGTGACGACGCCATCGAGCGTCCCCGCCTTGACGGAATTCGTCATCGTCTGGTTGCTGCCGAGCTGACTGTCCGGGAAGATCGTGACCTGGACACGCCCCGACGTGCGGCTTTCGACCAGTTCCTTCAAAACCAGGGCGGACTTGGTGTGAGGCGCACCGATCGGGCTGTCGCTGCCGAAGCGCATCGAGACCGGGGCAGCCGATGCCTTCCCGATGATTCCAAACACGCCGAACGCAAGGCCGGCACCCGCGGCGAGCCCGCTCTTGAGCGTGTCTCTGCGCGTGAACACGCGGCCCGACGTGGCGCCCTTCTTTACCGATTGACCCTTGACTTGCCTGTTCGACATGACCATCCCCCTTTGTGAGGTGTTGAGGGCACAGGAAATTTACACGCCCTTCTTCGCCGTCGGGACGTATAGCACGGGCCTACCGGGTGGTCAATCGAAGGAATGTCGACTGTAAGTATCGCTCTCTCAGTGGTTATTCGAACCCCGCGTCAATCGTGATACGGTGTGCCGTCCTTTCGCGTGAATCGCCGTCCCTGAGGCGTCGCCTGCCCCGCGATGTCGTCATCGGGATAGGTCACGGCATCCTGTGGACGGCGGTCGCCCACCTCGAGATAGACGGCATCCTTGCCGGTGCGGTTGACCAGGAAGTGGCCATCCGCTTTCCCGGCGGGAAAACCTGCG
>DATIGH010000037.1:0-16479 GCA_035454845.1 Nitrospira sp. | reverse complement strand
ACAGGGGAAAGCGATCGAGCATGCGCTGGATTCGCTCGGATTTAGGAATGCCGCGAACGTCCGGGTCGGCAAGTACATGGAACTGGATGTGAAAGAAACGGACAAAACAAAGGCTGAAGCTCAGGTAAAATCGATGTGCGAGAAACTTTTGGCCAACACCATTATCGAAGAATATCGGTATGAACTGGGGTAGGAGCTGATGGCTTATAGCCTATAGCGTATGGCACAAACTTCGGATCGTCCGGTCTCGTGCTATACGCCATTCGCCATATGCTCCTTGGAGTGTTATGAAGATCGGTGTGCTCGTTTTTCCAGGCAGTAATTGCGATCACGACTGTCAGCATGTCTTTGAGGAGGTGCTGGCACAGACCGTAACAATGATCTGGCACAAAAAGACGACGCTCTCCGGCGTGGATGCGATCGTCATTCCCGGCGGCTTCTCCTATGGCGACTACTTGCGCACGGGGGCCATTGCCCGGTTTTCCCCTGTGATGAACGCCGTCAACGAGTTTGCTCAACACGGCGGACTCGTGCTGGGCATCTGCAACGGCTTCCAGATTTTGCTCGAAGCCGGATTGCTTCCTGGGGCGATGCTCCGGAACCGCTCGCTGCATTTTGTTTGCAAGGATGTGTATGTGCGGGTGGAGAACGCGGCCACGCTTTTTACGGGCGCCTGCCAACCAGGCCAGGTGCTCAAGATTCCGGTCGCTCATGCCGAAGGAAATTATTATACCGACCCGGTCACCTTGGCTGGACTCCAGGCCAATGCCCAAATCGTTTTCCGATATTGCACCTCCGAGGGGAACGTGACACCGGAGGCCAACCCGAACGGCTCGCTCGATAACATCGCCGGCGTTCGCAATGCGGAAGGCAACGTGCTGGGCATGATGCCGCATCCCGAGCGCTCTGCCGAGGACCTGTTGGGCAATGCCGACGGACGCTTGATTCTCAGTTCGATGCTGGAGGCGTTGAAGAAGCGGCCGTTGAAAATGGTGGGAGCCGGGTGAGGCCATGGCCTGTCGCTCCATGCCTCCGCGGTCACCCTTTCGGAGCCAGCCAGGCGGAAATCCTTCTGGAATTCTCTCCGCCACGGTCTCAAGAGACCGTGGGGCGTCGGTCAGTTCCAGCTTTCCTTCCTGGCTGACTCTCGCGGGGTCCCGACCGCTCTCGGCAAGTCGCTCCAGGCAATGGCCTCACCTCATTAGAGGATGAGCGATGAGAAAGTTGTGGGAAGATTGAATAAGGAAGATGCGAGAAGCACGCGCTGTCGGTGTGATGTGTAGAAGGCTATGAAGAAGAACACTGCAGACATGAAAGAGCTGCTGGCGCAGCACAACCTGTCGGAAGACGAGTACAAGAAGATCCTCGAGATCCTGGGCAGGGACCCGAATATCACCGAACTCGGCATGTTCTCCGTCATGTGGTCGGAGCATTGCTCCTACAAGAGTTCGCGAATCCATCTGAAGAAATTGCCCACCACCGGGCCGCGTGTCGTCCAGGGACCTGGCGAGAATGCGGGCGCCGTCGACATCGGCGATGGCTTGTGCGTCGTCTTCAAGATGGAATCGCACAACCATCCGTCTTTTATCGAACCGTATCAAGGGGCGGCGACCGGTGTGGGAGGCATTCTACGCGATGTGTTCACGATGGGGGCCAGGCCGATCGCCTTGCTCGATTCGCTTCGGTTCGGTGGCTTGGAGACCGGGAAGAATCGACATTTGATGCGGGGAGTTGTGGCCGGGATTGCCGGTTACGGCAATTGTATGGGCGTGCCGACAGTCGGCGGCGAAGTACGGTTCGACGACATCTATTCGCTCAATCCGCTGGTGAATGCCTTCTGTCTGGGCATTGCGCACAAAGACAAAATTTTTCGCGGGACCGCCGCCGGTGTCGGCAATCCCGTCATCTACTTCGGCTCGAAAACTGGGCGGGATGGAATTCATGGCGCCACGATGGCCTCTGATGCGTTCGATGACGAATCCGAGCAGAAACGGCCGACGGTGCAGGTGGGCGATCCCTTCCAAGAGAAATTACTGCTGGAAGCCTGCCTTGAGTTGATGGCGGACGATCTGCTCGTAGGGATTCAGGACATGGGTGCCGCAGGATTGACGAGTTCATCGTGTGAAATGGCGTCGCGGGCTGGAAACGGCATCGAACTGGACCTCACGCACGTGCCGCGCCGCGAACCAGGCATGACGCCTTATGAATTAATGCTGTCCGAATCTCAGGAACGCATGTTGATGGTGGCCAAGGCGGGAAAGGAAGAGGAATGCATCAGGATCTGCAGGAAATGGGATCTCGATGTGGCCGTTGTCGGCACGGTGACGGGCGATGGTTTGTTGCGGGTTCTTGACCAGGGCAGAATCGTCGCGGAGATTCCGGCGAAAGCTCTGGCCGATGACGGCCCGCGGTATGAGCGCCCGTATACGCCCCCCGCCTATCAGGACGTCCTGACCAACCTCAATTACGATTCGATTACGGACGTCAAGGATCCGAATGCGGCTTTGCTCGCCTTGTTGTCGACCCCCACGATTGCCAGTAAGCGTTGGGTCTATGAACAGTACGATCATATGGTTCGGACCAACACAATCGTGAGGCCGGGATCAGATGCCGCCGTGGTCCGTATTAAAGGCACCAACAAGGCCGTGGCGATGACCGTCGACTGCAACGGCCGGTATTGTCTGCTTCACCCCTATGAAGGAGCCCGATTGGCAGTGGTGGAGGCAGCCCGTAACCTCGTCTGTTCGGGAGCTGAACCGATTGGGGTTACCGATTGTCTGAACTTTGGAAATCCTGAGCGGCCGGACATTATGTGGCAGTTCGTCCTGGCTATCGAGGGCCTCAAGGACGCCTGCGAATCTTTCAAGATTCCGATCGTCAGTGGAAACGTGAGTTTCTACAACGAGACCAACGGCCTTTCCATCTATCCGACGCCGATGCTGGGGATGGTGGGACTCATCGAAGAGGCCGATGGCGCCATGACTCAATGGTTCCGGGAGGACGGCGACGCCATTATCTTGCTCGGCAAGACCAGAGATGATCTGGGAGGCAGCGAATATCTGAAAGTTTTGCAGCACCGGGAACAGGGGTCTCCGCCCTTTTTGAGCCTTGAGACCGAGAAGGCCCTGCAGGATTTCGTATTAAAAGTGATTCATGAGGGACTGGTCCAATCCGCCCATGACTGTTCTGATGGAGGGCTCGCGGTGGCGTTGGCGGAATGCTGTGTCTCGGGGCCGAACGGAGCGCGAGGCGCTGTGGTAGAATTGAGGCTCGATTCATTGCGGCGTGATGCCCTCTTGTTCGGCGAAAGCCAGTCGCGGATCATTCTTTCGACCAGACCGCACGTTGTGGAAGCATTGTTGAGTGGTGCAGCGGCGGCCGGCATTCCCGCCGCCCAGATCGGCACTGTGGGCGGAGATCGTTTGGTGATCGATGTCGAGCGAGGCCGGCACAGTGACGGTTGCCGCATCGATCTCCCCATCGACCAGGTCTCGGATCGCTGGTGTCATGCGCTCGAAGAGCAGTTGAGCCAGGAATAGCGGCGATATGCGCAAAGAACTTCCCATCGTAAGTCCCGACAAGTTTCAAGACGAGTGCGCCGTCTTCGGCATCTACGGACACAAGGAAGCGGCGAATCTGACGTATCTCGGGCTCTATGCGCTGCAACATCGCGGGCAGGAAGCCTCCGGCATCGTTTCGGCGGACGGCGATCATTTCCATGTGCACAAGGGCATGGGACTGGTGGCAGATATCTACAACACCCAGACGCTCAAGAATCTCACGGGTTCGATGGCGATCGGGCATAACCGATACTCGACCGCCGGAGGCCAGGATCTCAAGAATGTCCAGCCGCTGACGGTCAATTTTGCTTTCGGCAATCTTGCCCTGGCGCACAACGGAAACCTGATCAATGCGCAGATGCTTCGCAACGAGCTCGAGGCCTACGGCGCGATTTTTCAATCGACCTCGGACAGCGAGGTGATCATCCACCTGATCGCCCATTCACGGGCCGATACCTTGCTTGCTCGGATCATCGATGCGCTCAGCCAGGTCCGGGGCGCCTTCTCTGTCGTGCTGCTCACCGACGAGGGCATCATCGCCGCCCGCGATCCGCATGGCTTCAGACCATTATCCCTTGGGCGATTGCGCGACACTTATCTGGTGGCCTCGGAAACGTGCGCGTTCGATTTGCTGGATGCGGAAGTCATTCGTGAAATCGAGCCGGGCGAACTGGTTGTGCTCAACGAGAAGGGTGTCACGAGCTACAAGCCGTTCTCGGCCGTGCAGCCCGCCATGTGCATCTTTGAATACGTATACTTTGCACGTCCGGACAGCAAGATCTTTGGCGCAAATGCGGTCTATGCCACTCGAAAGGCCCTGGGACGGCAATTGGCTCAAGAGTCTTGGGTGCCGGCCGATATCGTCATCCCCGTACCCGACTCGGGTGTGCCGGCGTCGCTCGGGTATAGCGAAGGAGCCGGGATTCCATTTGAAACCGGCCTGATTAGAAACCATTATGTCGGACGCACCTTCATCGAGCCGGAACAATCGATCCGGCACTTCGGCGTAAAGGTCAAGCTGAATGCCGTTCCTGAGGTCCTCCACGGTAAACGGGTTGTCGTGGTAGACGATTCGCTGGTTCGGGGGACGACCAGCCGCAAGATCGTGAAGATGATTCGACAGGCCGGCGCCAAGGAAGTGCATATGCGGATCAGCTCTCCTCCGATCATTTCGCCTTGCTTTTACGGCATCGATACGCCGACAAAGAAGGAATTGATTGCATCGAGCCACTCGACGGAGGAGATCCGCAAATACATCACGGCAGACAGTCTGGCCTATCTGAGTCTCGACGGGATGCTGAAATCGGCCCCTGGCGTTCCTGATCACTACTGCAACGCCTGTTTCACCGAGCGGTATCCTATCTCCTTCACCAGGGCCGAAGAGTTCCAGCTCGGCCTCTTTGAACGCTCCAGCTGAGAAGAAGCGGACTGCCCACCTCTGACCGGCCGCCGTTGCTCCAGAAAAAAACTGCATGGTAGGATAGCTCGAACTAATTCCACATTCCTCATTGGACATTGCATGTTGGAGGTCCTTATGAAACGTCTTGCCGTCGTCGTTGGCGCCATGCTGTTCCCGGTGCTCACTGCACATCTCTTGCTTGCTGCAGGATTCTTTAAGGTCGGCGAAAGAGCTCCCTCCTTCGCGCTGAACGCCATCACGGGGGAACCCGTCTCGTTGGATGCCTATAAAGGAAAAGTCGTCGTCCTCGGTCTGTTCCATATTTGCGATCCCTGCATGATGCAGGGCACCAACCTGCAAAAAGTCTATGAGGCGACCCAAGGCAAAAACGTGGCCGTGATCGGGGTCAATTCAGCCGGCAATTCGAAGAAGGACGTCGGGGAGTTTCTTTCGGCGTTTCCCGTGAAAGTGACCTACCCATATCTGTTGGATCCCGCCAAAGTCACGGATAAGCTGTACGGGGGCGGCAAATTCATTCCTAACGTCTATGTCATCGATCAGCAGGGCGTCATCCGCTGGCAGCGTGTCGGCAATATGGAACTGGCCGGCGCAGAGGCGATTATTGCAGAAGTGGAAAAGTTGTTGGCGGGTGATTCGTCGAAAATGTGACGCTGACAGGCTGACAAATGGGCAAGCTGACAAGTCACAAAATCCTGACAGCCTGTCGCCTGTCAACTTGTCAACGAAAGAGGCATTCATGGATGAGATGGAAGAGGGGAAGCAGAAGTTTTTGGAGCTGGTGAAGGGGATTGACCAAATGGTCGAAGTCGTGATCCCCGTCACGCCGTCGAACAGCATGTTCCTGATTTCTCTCACTAAAGGGGGCAACCGCAAGTTTATTACGGTGCCTGAAGACGACATCATCGATTTGCCCAACGAAGCTAGCATTCTCACGAAAGTGAGCAAAACGGTCAAAGATGCCGTGGCATCGTTGTGAGCTGATCTGCGCCTCCATTAACTGACAACAACGCGGCATACATGAAGTCACTTCTTCCCGGCATCTGGCAATGGTCCTGGTTTTCGGAGGAGAAGCAGCTGAACTTCAACGGTCTGCTTCTTACGGTCGGAGAACACAGGATTCTCGTCGATCCGCCTCACTTGACGCCGGAAGCGAGCACCATGATCCGGCGCCAAGGACAGCTCGACTACATTATTGTCACCAACCGTGACCATGCACGGGAGGCTGCGGCCTGCCAGGCGGAGTTCCGGTGCCACCTGCAAGTCCCCGATGCCGATGCTCCCCACATGGATCTCAAGCCCACCAAGACCTTTAAGGATGGAGAACTGCTCCCCGGCGGCATCTGGGTGATTCATCTGCAAGATCAGAAATCGCCGGGTGAATCGGCCCTTTTCCTCCAACAGGGGAAAGGCGTGGTCATCGTCGGCGATGCTTTGATCGGCAAGCCGCCTGGCTCGCTCTCTTTGTTGCCACCAGAAAAATATGCCGATGTCGTTAAAGCGAAAGCAGGGTTGCGCCGCCTTTTGAAATACCAGTTTGACGCGATTCTGGTCGGCGATGGCACATCGATTCTCACAGGGGCGAAAGCGGTTGTCGAGCAGGCCGTTGCATAACCTTCGACCATGTCCAAGATCAACGCACCTGACAACCCATGACACTCAAAAACGGACTATCCGAAGAATTGAACAAGCAGGGCAACGAGCATTTCGGCCGAGGGCATTACACAGAGGCGTACACGTGTTATGCCAAAGCTCTCGAATGTGATCGTCTTACCGGCGATCGGCGGGCTTTAGCGGCGACGCTGGGGAATTTAGGGAATATTTGCGCGGTGAGCGGCCGCAGGGAGGCAGCCCAAAATTATTATCAGGAGGTTCTGGAGCTCCAGAAGATCTTCGGAGACGAAAAAGGCATCGGAACCACGTTAGCAAACCTGGGAAACCTTCGCGCTGACGCCGGGGAGTGGCAGCGTGCCAAGGCGTATTATCTCGAGGCCTTGGATCTGATGACGAAGACACACGATGAGGGAGCAAAGGCCGTGCTGTTTTCCGATCTAGGGCTGATCGCTCGGGAGCAGGGCGAATTCAACGAGGCAATTTCGTATTATGAAAAGTCGATGCTCTTGATGCGTCGGCTGGGCAACGACGGTGGGGTCGCCGATGCCTGGCGGATGATGGCCAGAACGTTTTTGATGCAGCACAAATTTGACGACGCCATTGCCTGCGGTCAAACGAGTCAGTCGATCGCCGAACGGGCCTGCGACGAGCTTCGCATTGGCGGGGCCCGTTACGTGTTGGCTGAATGCTACGAGGCGATGGGCCGGTTGCGGGAAGCAGCCCAGTTATTCGAGCGGGTCGTGGAGATGGATCGCAAATATCAGCTCCCGAAGCTGGAAGAGAACAGTAAGCGGCTACAAGTTCTCCACGAGCGACTATCAAATGACGCGTCGCAGAAGGTTGTGGGGAGTCAAGAGAATGGGTGAACAGCACTCACCGCATTGGAAAGAAACGCGTACCACGTTGTCCAAGGCGTTTCCACAACTCTACGAACTCGAGCCCGACGGCCCTCTTGCCTTGGATCTTGGCGATGAAGGCTGGCTGCTGGAAATCAAGCCGGAAGGCAAGCTGCTTTGTCAGTACGGCGTCGCGATGGACGATGTCATGAGCCTTATGTCCGAGGGGACGCCCGAAGATTTGGGGACCGATGAAATCGCCAAGCAGGCCAAGTACTTCATCCAACCTGCCGTTTCGAAGTTCAGGCCGTTGTTGCTGCAATCGGGATTTTCCGAGCAAACGGAGATGAATGATGAGTATGTGGCGGTGACCTTCGCGCGAGACGTCGATTTCGAAAATCTCTCCAAGGTCCAGGACCTGATACGCTGGTGTCGCCGGCAGATCGGCGGTGCCGCATGAAGCTACCCATCACGACCTTCGAAGAGTTCCGCGACGTGGTATCGGCGTATCGACTGCCCCGTGTCATTTTGACCGCCCTCGAGTTGAAGCTGTTCACGGTGATCGGCAGAGCCACCTGGCTGCTGCCTGATCTGGCCCGTGAGTTGAAAGTGAGTGAGCGCGGGCTGTCGATCTTATGCCGGAACCTGGCCATGGCCGGGCTGCTCCACAAGAAGGGAAACCGCTATCGGAACAGCCCTCTGGCGGCGAGCGCGTTAAATGCGGACGATCCAGCGTATCGCGGGAGCTACGTACGTCTCATGACGAACCACGCGAACGACTGGCTGCGTTTGACGGAATCGGTACGGACTGGAGAGCCGCTCGACAAAGATGAGCCGGAGGAACCGGACTATCGCCGCCAATTTACCTGGGCCATGCACCATCGGACTTTGGAGACGGCTCCTATGATTGCTGCACACTTGCCACTGAAAGAGGCGAAGACGTTGCTTGATCTCGGAGGAGGGCCCGGAACGTATGCGATGGCGTTTCTGGCCAAGCATCCTCATCTCCAGGCAACGGTCTGCGATCGTCCCGCGGCATTGGAGGTGGCCAAAGAGATTGCGGCGACGCACAAGGCGGCCGAGCGTCTCTCGTACTTGCCACTAGATTTATTGAAGGACGACATCCCAGGACGCTTCGACGTCATCTGGTATTCCAATGTGCTCCACATTTACTCGCCCGAAGAAAACTTGAGCGTGTTTCGCCGTGCCAAGGCGGCGCTCACTGAGGGAGGGCGCTTGATCGTTCAAGACGCATTCCTGCACGATCGGGAAGGGTTGTACCCGGAGGAAGCCAGTCTGTTCGCAGTGTCCATGCTGCTGTTCACGTCTACAGGGAATACGTACTCCGTCAGGGACACGGCAGCGTGGTTGAAGGAAGCGGGATTTGCGTCGGTCAAGCCGGTGAAGATGGCGAAGGGCAAGGAGGATTGGGAGGACGGGATCATCGAGGCCGCGGTCTCTGCAAAGCGGTCCAAAATCCCCGGCCACCGAACACGATCATTGCGAAGTTCGCGCTCCCGCTGACGACCGTCAGAGCCAGCGTGAGGACCGACCTCTCGTGTCCACTCAACATACTGACGGCGGTGGCCAGGTCAAGCGCCAATCCGATCGTGCCGTAGACCACGCACGCCATCGCCGCCCAAGCCCAACCCATCAGAAGGACGCTGGCCAGCACGAGCGGTAAGACGACGAGAAAGAACCACCACGCGAAGTGGAGGGTTTCCGCCGTGGTCAGCGGTGGTGCGAGCCACAGCGTGGCGCCACCGACGGTGGCAAGAGTCAACAGAGTGACGAGCAAGACGTGTCGATGCGGCATACGCGGATCTTACCGGTGGCAGGCTGAACGGGCAACGGTGCTTTGAGCAATATATGGCCAAACCTTCTTCTCCCGGATCACCGCAATGTCTCCTCATTTATGACGGCCGTTGCCGGATGTGCGTGACGGCCAAAAACGGCTTGGAGCGTCTGAGTCCTGAAAGGGAAGATGTACGTATGATCCCGTATCAGAGCGAAGAGGCCCAACGAGTGCTTGGCCCTCGATATCATGGGGACCGACCGGAGGTGGCGTTTTTGGTCGATCCAGATGGAACTATTGCCAGTGGGCTGGATGCGTTTCTTCCGCTGCTTCCCGGCTTAAAGGGCGGACGCTTGCTGTCGAGGCTATTCACACTTCCGCTCGTGAAGCCGCTTGGCTACTGGCTCTACCGGTTGGTGGCGCAGCATCGCTACAAGCTCTTCGGAGAAGTCCCCCTCCAGCGGCATCACTGAAATCCCGCGTTCCAATCTCAGACTCTTTCCAGCCGAACACGGCACTACCACCCCCTTTGGGGGGATTGTCCCCCATAGCGGGGAATGTTCACCCTAAGGCGTTCCTGGCATAGTCCCCTTTGAGATCTGGAGGCTTGGGCATGCCGTCCATCTGCTGGTTAAGAACCCTTGTATTCATGGTGGTGGCCTTTCCGGTGTTCGTCATGGCGGAGCCGCTACCCGGTTCAGCAACGAAATCGGTGGTCGCAGCCGGCTTCGGCTTTCAGGACGAAGAATCCTCCTTCATCACCGTCAAAACTTACGATGCGCAATCCGGCGAAGTACTTTCAGCGGAGACCTACGACCTTGACATCAAGGATGATGGACCTCCTTCCACCCAACCCCGCGCACGGATTTTTGCAGGGGGAGTCGGCGTAGGGCAGGGGAGTCTCTCACAATTTACCCTTCGCGTGTATGATGCGTCGAACGGACGTTTTCTATGGGAGGGCCATCTGAATCTCACCGCCGGCGATCATCCGGAAGCCGCCACCCATCGAGTGGTTGCCCGCGTACAGCCACGGTCCGCAGTGACCAGAATCACTTCCCTGACAACACAGGCCGGACAGCCCTATTTCGTGCTGCGTGCGCTCAACCCCCAAACCGGGCAGTTGGTATGGTCTGATGAATTTTCCACTCAAGCCGCCCCGGCGCGAGTCGAACGGATCAGTCGGAGTGTTGTCGGGATGGCGGGAGCGGCCCCTCGCGACATCGATTTCCGCATCAAGATGCCGGACGAAGCCGGACGCGGGTTGTTGTGGGAGGATAAGGTCGAACCAACCGATGACAACGAGGGCTCTGCGCCTGAGGACTCGGATGAGGCGACCGGTCTCTTTCGGCGTGATCGTCAGCCTACGAGCCCTTCGTGCGCCCTTCGTGCAGTTGCGCCATCCAGCGGGATTGAAACTGATCGTAGGACAGTGATAGTTGAGCTTGAATCGCCGCCGCCAGGCTTTGCTTTTTCTTAAGTCTCGCCAGCAGCTGTTGCACCTCGTGCATCCCGTAGCGGTTGATGAGAAACCGGGTTGCCGATTCGGCTTCGAGGTAGGCCATTGAAGCCGCCTCCCCTGATAGATCCGCCCAACTGCCTTCCAGCGCGGTCAGAGGAATCACTGACGGGTCGTGTCGGCGGAGCTGCTCCACGTCCGGCCAATGATCGCTGGATAGCTTCATGGCCAGTCCTTCATTGAGCCACGTAGGGAGGGAATTGTGGTTGATGCCCTGCAGATCATGCAGGAACGCATGGACGAATTCATGACGCAGCACTCGCCTTAACCAACTGCGATCCGTCAACGCGCCTTGTGTGGGAAGGTGAATACGACCCAAGACGGGATCGAACAATCCATCGGCCCAAGCGGGGCTTCCGGTATTGGTTTGAAAGGTCGCGTTGGGGTGCAGGACCACCACCACAGGTCGGGAGGGAAAGTGGCCGAATTTCTGGCCGATTTCCCGGTAGGCTTCCTCCAAGATATCCAACACCACCGTCCAGGTGTCGTGGTCCGCTTCTCCGTCAAATTTAACGGTGAAGTGGGCGCCGTCATGACTGGTCAGCCGACTTTCCATCCGGTCCGTCCCTCGCACTTTTGAGGTGACTGTGCGCAGATACGACTGCAAGGACGGATCGCTTGCCGCACGCTCGGCTGCCTGATCCAGATGCCGGGCCGCTTCGGCGAGCCGGCCGCGCTCTTGAAGCCAGTCAGCCAATGCCACATGCGGGAACGGCTCCTGCGGCGCCATGAGGATCAGCCGTTCGAGGAAGTCCCGATTCATGGCCGCATCCCGTTGCTCCCAGTAGGCGTGCGCCAGGTTCATCTGGATACGGGGGTTTTTCGGATCGAGAGAGGCTGCTTTCTTGAACAACTTCAATGAACCCTTGGTTCCCTCCAGCTTTTCCTGTTCAATGCCTAGATTGTTCCAGAGAATGGCCACATAGGACCGGCTCCGGGCATCGGCTTGAAGGGAGGCAGGGAGACCGATCAGTTGGGTTTCAGCGATCTTGAGATTGCCTTTTTCGATCTCATCTCTGACGGCTTCCAACGCGGCATGGTGTGTGGTGTCGGGCACGCCGGCCGCATCAATCAGGCGCAGTTGTTTTTGGTCTGGAGCCGTAGGCTGATCGGGACTCGGTTCATATGCCTTATCAGGAGCCGGTTCCTTTCTCTCGGCCGCTGACTCCTGGTCGGTGGGTGTCGATGGAAGAGGAGTCTGGATGTAGGCCGGTTTGACGACAGCCTCATACAGAATGAAGAGTCCGAGGACTCCTGCAATCGGATAGAGGATATTGGAAATGTTGCGACGGTACATGGAGACGGACCTATTCAGTCTGCGGCCAGTGTAGCACCAAGGGCGAGTCGCCCCAAGAAATGTAAGGAAATCTACAGGTCTTCCCGAACGTTGACCGCCCGCTTCCGTTGAGGAGGCACCGACGCTGTGATACCATCCGGCCTGAATGTAGCCCTGGCACACCGAGATGTGCCTTTCAAGCAAGCTTCGTTGTCTTCTCCGACCACCGTTACATGCTGCGGTCTCGCCTGTGCAAAGTCGCGCCTCTGGGGTCGAATGCGAAGGTGAATCCGTGGGTAAACAGCAATGCTTGTTCACCAGTCATCTGACGCCATAGCCCAGTTTCATCAATGGCTGGACCGCCTCGCGCGTCCTATTGAGTTCGCCAGCCGGGACGCGTTTGCACACCTTCCCACCGTCAAAAACCTGAGCAAGTTCGTGTCTTCTCAAGTCCTTGGGGCGCTGTCAGACCGTGTCTATCCCAAAGCGGTTGAAGCCGCCTTGCTCAATCTGCGGGCGCTGTTCGTGGAAGACCAGGCGCGATTGAGTGCAGAGGAGCAACAGCGCCGCTTACTTCAAGCCGCCGGAATTGTGAAGGGTCTGCGGGAAGCCGCCCATGATCAGCGCGATGGTTGGGGAGAGCCTGAGCCGCTGGCAACATCAGATTCCTGGTCCCGACGATCCTCGTCGCGTGACGTCGGCACGCTGCCAATCCGGTTTGCGAAGGGCGTGGGCCCTCGGCGGAGCTCGCTCATGCAGCGATTGGGCATAGAGACCGTCGAAGATGCGCTCTGGACCGTGCCATGGCGTTATGAAGACCGCTCGGTGATGACCCCGCTTGGCGAACTCATACCCGGCATGGTGACGGCCGTCTGTGGAACGGTGGCCAAGAGTACGGTGAAGCGAACGAGAAATCGGCGGTTCACGGTATTGGAAGTGGGGCTGGAAGATCAAACGGGACGGATGCAGGCAGTGTTCTTCAACCAGCCCTACTTGGAGCAGGTGCTGGCGGTGGGAAAAACCGTGATGATGAGCGGGCGCATCATTGCCGGCCGGCAGGGGTGGATGGTCCCCAGGATGGACGTCTCTCAGTACGAAGTTGTGGGGGAAGGCCACGAGTCCACACTGCATGTGGGGCGTATCGTGCCGGTGTATCACGAAACGAAAGGATGGTCTTCCCGGCAGATGCGTGTGCTGATCAAAGGACTCCTGGAAGAGCACGCGGCCGATCTCAACGATACGTTGCCGGTGGTCGTGCGGGCGAGGCAGCGGTTGATGCCGGTGCAGGAGGCGCTCGCAGAAGTGCATTTTCCGAAAGCGGGTGCGGACCTTCCCGCATTCGAGCTAGGCCGATCGCCGGCGCATCGACGGTTGGCGTTCGAAGAACTCTTCCTGCTTCAAGTCGCTCTCGCTGCCAGGCAGCGGTCGGTCAAGATGGAGAAAAAATGTTTCCAATTCCAACCGAGAACGCCGTTGCTCGAAAAGTTGGTCAAGGTCCTGCCCTTTCAACTCACGGCAGCTCAGGATTCTGTCGTGCGAGAAGTGTTTCGCGACATGATCTCTCCTCGACCGATGAACCGCTTAGTGCAAGGTGACGTGGGATCGGGGAAAACGGTCGTGGCACTCCATGCGATAGTGATGGCCTGCGGGTCAGGCTATCAGGCCGCGCTGATGGCGCCGACGGAGATCCTTGCCGAACAGCACTATCGCAATCTGAGCGGACTGTTGGATGCCCTTGGGCTGAAAGCGGCCCTGCTCCGAGGCAGCGATAAAGCGTCGGTGAGGAAGTCACATCTGCTACAACTCGCCTCAGGTCAGATTCAGGTGGCGATCGGCACGCATGCCTTGATTCAGAAAGGCGTGCGGTTCCAGAAGCTGGCGCTTGCGGTGGTGGACGAGCAGCACAAGTTCGGTGTTCTGCAGCGCAAAACACTGAGCGAAAAGGGCTATAAGCCCGATGTGCTGGTCTTGACGGCGACGCCGATTCCGCGGACGCTGGCCATGACGGTCTACGGGGATCTGGACGTCTCGGTCATCCGTGCGCTGCCGCCGGGGCGGAAACCGGTTCGCACGTTTTTGTTTGGCGAAGCGCAGCGGCGGCGGGCCTATCAAATTCTGCGCGACGAATTGCGCAACACACGGCAAGCGTATGTGGTGTATCCGCTCGTCGAGGAGTCGGAGAAATCCGATTTGCAGGCGGCGATTCAGGGAGCTGAGCGGTTACAGAATGAAGAGCTCAAGGAATTCCGAGTCGGCCTCTTGCACGGTCGGATGAAGTCAGCAGAGAAAGAAGCGGTCATGGCGGATTTTATCGCCGGCAATGTTCATGTGCTGGTGGCGACCACCGTGATCGAGGTCGGTGTGGATGTGCCGAATGCGACGACCATGATGATCGAGCACGCTGAACGGTTCGGTCTCGCCCAGCTGCACCAACTGCGCGGACGGGTTGGCCGGGCCGGGCATCAGTCCTACTGTCTTCTCATGGCGGCAAAACTAGGTCGTCACAAAATGTTGCCGGGCAAACGCCCGACGGGGAATCAAGAGCCGGCGTCATTGGTTAAGGAACGCCTTGAAGCGTTGGTCCGGTCAAACGACGGGTTTGTGATCGCGGAAGAGGACCTGAGAATTCGGGGGCCGGGCGAATTCTTTGGCTTTCGGCAATGGGGTATGCCGGAGTTCCATGTGGCTAACGTTGTGAGGGACGGCGATTTGCTGCAGCAGGCCAGACTGGAAGCCTTCTCCTTGGTCCAGCAGGACCCGCAGTTGAGTGCAACCGCGCATCAACGTATTAAAGAGACGATGCTAAGGAAGTGGGGAAAGAAGTTGGATTTGGGATCGGTGAGTTAGGGACTGTGATGGGTGATGAGTGATGAGTGATGGTGGGCCGAGGTCGACTGAGAGGACCCGAGCCACTCTCCACACATCACCGATCACTCATCACTGATCACTGGAACAGTTATGGGACTGCTGCAGCGGTTGAAACATGATTTGAAGTCGGGGCTGACGACGCTGCGGCTGGGCACGGCGCAGGCTGCCAATCGCGCGCTCGAAGAAACGGAGCTTTTGCGCCTTCGGCTGGAAATCCGGAGGATCGATCAACTTTTAAAAGAACTGTATCGCGACGTAGGTGAGCGCGCGGTAAGTCTCCGAGAGGCTGGCGAACCGGTGGAGCGCGTCTTGTACGATACCGAGATTGCACGATTGGTAAAGGAGATACATCAGTTGAAAGCTGCTAGCGGCAAGCTTGAAACTGAAATGCAGGAGATCCGCGACGCCCAATGAAGGAGCTACGACTGGCCGGGATCGACATCGGGACGCTGACCTGCCGACTGCTTATTGCCGACCTCTCTCCCTCCGGCCCTTTGAAGGAGCTCCATTCAGAGCGCCGGATTCTTCGGCTGGGCGAAGGGGTGGATCGCTCGAAACGGCTGAAGCTCGAAGCGATGGATCGTGTCATGCATTGCCTCAAAGAATGGCGGACGGTCATCGACGGCTATCACGTACACGCTTGTACGGCTGTGGCCACGAGTGCCGTCCGCGATGCGGAGAACCGACAGGAGTTTTTGGATCGAGTCAAGGTCGAAGCAGGCATGGAGGTCGAAACTCTCACCGGCGAAGAAGAAGCCAGACGGACGATGCTCGGCATCCGCTCCGGGCTGCCGCCTGATGTCAAAGATGTGCTCGCTCTAGATATCGGCGGAGGCAGCACAGAATTCGTGGTCGCCCAGCGGGGGCAACCGCTCCTCGTGCACTCGATTGACATCGGCGTCGTACGGCTGTCGGAACGCGTCCTGCATCACGATCCGCCGACAAAGGAAGAGATTCAGCGCGCACGAGAGTGGATCCGAAGGGAAACAGCAGCGGTATCGGCGCTGCGTACGCGAATCGCAGGGGCCGCGTTAGTCGGGACGGCCGGGACAATCACTTCGTTGGCGGCAATGGCGCAACGCCTGCCGGCGTATGAGCCGTCAAGGATTCACAATTATCGGCTGACAATGGATACGATCGCCGATCTCGAACAGCAATTGCTGACCCGCACGAAAGCAGAGCGAGTCGGCATGCCGGGGCTGGAAAAGAATCGTGAGGACGTCATCGCTGCTGGAGCCATTATCTTGAGAACGGTGATGGAAACCCTGGGCGAACGAGTGTGTCTCGTGAGCGATCTCGGATTGCGCGAAGGGGCGCTGATTCACTTAGCCATGAGCCGATGATGGTTCCGATTCATATTTCGCTCCCCGGTACGACCGCCGACTGGGCTGGTCAGCGGCAGGACCCGCAATCTTGAATTCTCTCCTACCGCTGGGAATACCACCGATATCCTTTATTCTCCGTGAATGTCGGTTTTGGTGCGCCTCCCGGTTTTTCCAATAACAGGACTTTAAAATCGATTAATCCAAACCAGGCCGGATCTGCGACGTCGTGATAGTGCGTTCCCTGGAATTTCGCGTGCAGATCACCAAGCGCC
>DATIGH010000036.1:0-4436 GCA_035454845.1 Nitrospira sp. | reverse complement strand
ATCCTTCGTTGGTGCGCTCTTTCATGCTAGGATGCCTGCGATGAACTGGGATGAATCTCTTTTTTTTGCGATCAACGCCTTGGCCGGTCAGGCGCCGCTTCGCGATCAATTCTTCCTCTCTGTGGGGTCGTTCGGGACGTTCTATGTTCCCATCGTGTTGGCGGTTGGATATTGGATTTGGAGTGATTGGCGGGAAGCGGTGATCGGTGGCTTAACGTTGGCCGGCGTCGTGGGTTCGATAGATTTTCTCGGTGGCCAACTGAAATGGTTCGTCGAGCGAGTACGGCCCTGTCGTGCTCTGAGTCAGGCGGTGACCCTTGAGCCGGGAGGTTGCGGAGGCATGTACAGTTTCCCCTCCAATCACGCAATGAATACGGTTGCGGCTGCGGCATTTTTACAGGTCCTGTATCCGAGGTCGGGCTGGGTGAGCTGGCCACTCGTTGCGCTGGTCGGATTTTCACGAATCTACGTTGGTGCGCACTACGTGAGCGACATCGTCGGTAGCTGGGTCCTCGGAGGACTCAGCGGCGCGTTCGTCGCCTGGCTGCTGCTGCAGTGGCCTCAGTTCCGTCAGCGCGTACTGCCGTCGATGGTTTCCGCGCAAGCCAACAGCGCTGCTCCGTAGCGATCCACGTCAAAGCCCCTGCCGATCAAGACAATCGCCTTCTCGGGTTCGTCGAGCAGCATGATGGGGCTAATCGTGGCCTCGCCAGGGGGCGCGTACTGGACTTCCTGCAGTTCCGGCTCTTTCACGAAACGCACAAACCCTTTTGCCCGCTCCACTTCCTTCGGCAATGATTGGATCCACGTCGAGAAGCGCTGCCGGTTTAACGGCTTCGGCAAGCGGATCGTGGTGGCGATCGGATGGTACGACGCACGAGCAGACCGCGGTGCGCCGAACGCTACATTGGTCGGTGCCCCATGCCTCTCCGCCACGCCGGACTCGAGGAGTGCGGCGGCGTCAATCCGCGCTTGCGTCGTTTCCCACAAGCGTGCCTCGGGGTTGCGTGCAAGAATCGATGCCTTGAATTCTTCCCAGTGCCCGGGCACATACAGATCGCGCTTATTCAGGATCAACTCGTCGGCGCAGCGGATGGCCTGCTCGGTGACGAACAGGCTCGAGTGGCTCTGCGTGCCGGCAACGGGATGGAGGAGAGCGACGACCCGTTCCAGCTTGGCGAGTCTGGCCGTGTAGAGATCTGTGACGCCGTCGACGACTTCGGCCGGGTCTGCCAGCCCGGAGCATTCCAAGACGATGAGGTCTGATCGATAGTCGCGGACGAGCTGCGCGATCCCCCACGAGAGATCCTCCTTCGTATCGCAACAGACGCAGCCTCCGGCAAGATTCATGACCTGCTCGGCAAGCGTGCCGACGCGCGGCCCATCGATGCTGATCTCGCCTGCCTCGTTCATGAGGACGCCCGCACGGAGCCCCCGTTGATGCCAATATTCGAGCAGCCGCATCAGGAGGGTTGTTTTCCCAGCGCCAAGCGATCCGCAAAGCATATAGAAAGGAACAGGAGCCTGCGCCATGGGTCGAGGCTATAGGTGGACGTGAAGCTCGTCTGCCGGTCGATGGTGGCCTGTCAAAGCTCTGAGGTCACAATGGACGGCTGCAGGATGGCAACATGATGTTTCCATCTGAATGGTGATGTGCTGAATCCCGAAGTCAGAGGAAATTTTGTTCCGGATGGACCGGAGTAGCGCGTTCGTCAATCCCTCATCATTTCCGTCGACCAGCACATGACACGTCAGCATCACAAAGCGTGGCTCGATCGCCCACACATGCAGATCGTGCACGTTGTCGACGCCGGGAATCGCTTCGATGGCCGCTGCAATGTCGGAGGCGCTGACGCCGGGCGGTGTGGATTCCAGCAGGATCTCGAGGGATTCGCGGAAGATCGGCCAGGCCCCTCGCAGAATAGCCCCGACCAATAGGAAGCTGACGAGTGGATCGAGCACGGTCCAGCCGGTCAATACGATGGCGCCTCCGCTCAAGATGACGCCCAATGAAACCCATGCATCTGCGAGCATGTGCCAAAAGGCGCTGCGAATATTCAGGTCATCCTTTGCGCCGCGCTGGAGCAGCAGCGCAATCCCGAGGTTGGCTGCAAAACTGAACGCGGCAATGGCCATGACCCAGCCGCCATCGATCGCGACCGGATGCAGGAGGCGCTTCACTCCGACAATGGAGATGCCGAGGGCGGTGAAGAGCAGCACGAATGAGCTGAGCAAGGCGGTGATGATGCCAGCGCGATGATAGCCGAACGTCCGGGCTTCCGTTGCAGGGCGGGCCGTCAGGATATGGGCATACAAAGCGGCAAACAGCGCGCCCTGATCGATGAGATTGTGGCCAGCGTCCCCGATGAGCCCGACGCTGTTCAGCACCAGGCCTCCAATGAATTCGGACACGATGACAATCGCGTTTAATCCGAGAGCGAGGTGCAAACGCGATTTGAGGTGCGTGTAAGAGGGGGTTCCGCTCATACAACTAGTCTCGCATGTGTGCGAGGCTGCGGCAAGTGTCCTGAGGGTTGAGCGCAGGATGGCTCACGGATGTTTCGACGATCGAAACTGTTCGGGTGTGACGGTGAAGTTGGCTTGGCCCACGCCGGAGTTTCCCGTCGCCAAGTCCGTCGCCACAACGCGCAGCGCTATGCCGTCCGGAGCCTCATCCGGTTTTGGCACGAAGAAAGGCGCATCAAAGGTTCCTGTTTCGTTCGAGTAGAACATCTGGAGGCGTTCGACAATGCGGTCGCCGACCAGCAGTTCTCCATAGATGCGGAGTTTCCGTGAGTCCCAATCACCATGCGGTCGGACCAGCGTCCCGGACAGGGTGCGCACAGAGGCTCGCAGCTTGACGTCGTCTTTGGCCATGAGGGCTTCCCCGCGTTTGGGATGCTCGATCTGCACGATGTAGCCGTACAAATGCAGCACGATTCCGTCGTTCGTCAGATCATGTCCTGGAATGAGCAAGACCGTCTGGGACGCGTGCTGCATGGAGGCGGGGTGGGCGAGAGGCCCCTCGGCCGTGATTTCCACCAGGGTCGGTTTACGGAGTTCCAAGATCGTGGTAAACGCGGCCGCCGGACGCGCGCTGTACACGGGTTCTTCCATGAGATGAGGCGTCCGCATGATTTGATTCTGGTCGCCGGCCTCCCCCTGCTGAAGGCCCGTCGCGAGCACTTGCTTGGTTTCGACGTCAGTAATCGTCACTCGTGCGCCGCCGACCTCCCGCCCCAGCACCATCGCGCCATGAGCCACCACGCGGACGAGAATCGTCGTGGGTTTCGGATCATTGAGATGGGGATCTGGCGGAGGTTCTTCCTCGGCCGGAATGGCGCTACAAGGCAGAGGAAGAAGAAGGGCCAGTAGCGATGCGGCAACTATGGACGCGAACCACTTCATTTGACTTTGGTGCCGGGTTCCACATCTTCCAGGAAGGTGGCCAACCCGCGAACTTCGTTGTCGCCGGCGGCCAGCACCATTCCCTGTGACTCGATACCCATAAGTTTGGCGGGCTTCAAATTGGCGACGATCACGATCGTCTTTCCGACGAGCGATTCCGGCTCATATCGTTTGCCGATGCCTGCGACGATCTGTCGCTGTTCGCTCCCGATTGAAACTTGTAACTTGAGTAACTTTTCTGACTTTGGAACCCTTTCAGCGCTCAGCACCTTGGCCGTCTTCAACTGAATTTTTTGGAATTCCTCGATCGTGATCTGTGGCGCCGTCGACATCTGAGGCCCTGCGGCTTGGCCAGCGGTGGGTACGGTCGGTGCAGTGGCTTCCGAGGGAGGGGGCATCTCGCTCACGTGGGTTGCTCCTTGGGTTGTTAGTTCGACGCGCGGGAACAGGGCGGTCGTCTTGTGAATTTTAACGTCTGCGAAGGGAACCGTCCATGCATAGGTGTCCGAGGAAAGCGGCTTGGCAAAGTCGAATGAGAGCCCGAGTTGCTTGGCCATCTGATCGGCAGCCCGCGGAATGTAGGGGTAGAGCAGAACGGACAGCAGGCGAAGGGCTCTGGCCGTCGTATTCAACACGGTCTGCAGGCGAGGAAGATCTTCCGGCTTTTTGGCCAGCTGCCAGGGGGCCGTTTTGTCGATGTATTCGTCACAGAGACCTACGAGCGTCAGCATACGTTGAACGTTGTCCCGAAACTGAAGGTGCGTGAAGCCGGCTTCCACGCGATCGGGCAACGCGCGGGCCTCATGATCGATCTGCCCTTCCAGCGCCGGCATCGCCGGTATCCCTGTCGGGGGGACGCTTCCAGCGGAAAACCGCTCGATCATCGTCAGAGTCCGACTCAACAGATTTCCAATCCCGTTCGCCAGATCATTGTTGATCGTCGTGACCATGGCCTGTTCCGAAAAATCTCCGTCCTGCCCGAAAGGCACCTCGCGTAACACAAAGTATCGAAAGGCATCAGTTCCGTA
>DATIGH010000035.1:0-6200 GCA_035454845.1 Nitrospira sp. | reverse complement strand
GCCCGCGACGCTGGCGGCGTTCTGTAGCGCCGTGCGCGAAACCTTCGTGGGATCGATGATGCCCGCCTTGATCATGTCCACATACTCGTCCTTGGCCGCATCGTAGCCGGAGTTCACGTTCTTATCCTCGCGAACCTTTCCAACCACGACGGAGGCTTCCCCTCCGGCATTGTTGACGATCTGGCGGATCGGCTCTTCGAGGGCGCGGCGGATAATGTCCAAGCCGACTTTTTGCTCAGCCGGAACATCCTTGATAGTATCCAGCGCCTTGACGCAGCGCAGATACGCCGTGCCGCCGCCGGGAACGATACCCTCCTCCACCGCCGCCTTGGTGGCGTGCAGCGCGTCCTCGACGCGCGCCTTCTTCTCTTTCATTTCGGTCTCGGTCGCCGCACCAACGTTGATGACGGCCACACCGCCGACGATCTTCGCCAGCCGCTCTTGAAGCTTCTCACGATCGTAATCGGAGGTCGTCTCTTCGATCTGGGCCTTGATCTGCTTGACACGGCCCTCGATCTTCTTCGGGTCGCCGTAGCCCTCGACGATCGTGCTGTTGTCCTTGTCGATCGTCACGCGCTTCGCGCGGCCGAGGTCGGTGAGCTTCACGTTTTCCAGCTTGATGCCGAGGTCTTCAGAGATCACCTGGCCGCCGGTGAGGATCGCAATGTCCTCCAGCATCGCCTTGCGACGATCGCCGAAGCCCGGCGCCTTCACGGCTGCCACATTCAAGGTGCCGCGCAGCTTGTTGACCACGAGGGTCGCCAGCGCTTCACCTTCGACTTCTTCCGCGATGATCACGAGCGGCTTCCCCATCTTGGCCACCTGCTCGAGAATCGGGAGGAGGTCCTTCATGCTGCTGATCTTCTTTTCATTGATAAGAATGAGCGGCTCTTCGACTGAACATTCCATCCGCTCGGCGTTGGTGACGAAATAGGGAGAGATGTACCCGCGGTCAAACTGCATGCCTTCGACCACATCGAGAGAGGTCGTCATCGATTTGGCTTCTTCAACCGTGATGACGCCGTCTTTGCCGACCTTTTCCATCGCTTCAGCGATCAAATCGCCGATGGTCTTGTCGTTGTTGGCGGAAATGGTTCCGACCTGGGAAATCTCGGTCTTGTTCTGACAGGGCTTGCTGAGTTTCTTCAACTCCTCCACCACGGCTTCAACGGCCTTGTCGATGCCGCGCTTGATTTCCATCGGGTTCGCGCCGGCGGTGATGTTCTTTGCGCCTTCGCGGAAGATCGCCTGCGCCAAGACGGTGGCCGTCGTGGTCCCGTCACCTGCCGTGTCGCTGGTCTTGCTGGCGACTTCGCGAACGAGCTGCGCGCCCATGTTCTCGTACGGGTTCTTGAGCTCGATTTCCTTGGCGACGGTCACGCCGTCCTTCGTGATGGTCGGGGCGCCAAACTTCTTATCGAGAATGGCGTTGCGGCCCTTCGGCCCGAGCGTCGCCTTGACGGCATCGGCCAGCTGGTTGACCCCCTTGAGAATGGAGGCCCGTGCTGCCTCGCTGTAGAGTAATTGCTTTGCCATGTGATCCCTCCGTATACAGTCTAAAAGTTGCTAAAGCGTGAAAGTCCGAAAGTTCATCGAGCGAATTTGCCAACTTGATAACTTTCTAACTTGCAACGTTGGTCCGACTACGATGTGAAGACGCCCAGGATGTCTTCTTCCTTCAGGATCAAGCATTCTTCATCCTCGATCCGAAGCTTGCTGCCCGAATATTTGTCAAAGAGGACCTGATCGCCGACCTTGACGTTTTCCACCTTCTTGCCGACGGCCTGGACAATGCCTCGCTGCGGCTTTTCCTTGGCCGAATCGGGGACATAGATGCCGCCGGACGTCCGTTCCAATTCCTCGGTATAGGTGACGAATACGCGGTCGCCGAGGGGCTGAAAGCCCTTGGCCACGTTCTTCTTCTCCTTCGCTGCGGTGCTCATAACAGGACCTCCTCGTGATAAAAAGTTAACCCCAACGATGTTGACGATTTAGACGGATCCGCACGTCAGGCACGGGCTTTAAGAAGCCACGCGAGCAGAATCCCTGATCTGTCCCAGACAGCGGGAGAGATAGCCCTGCCTTCGGTTGAGTCAAGAGGCCGGGTGAAAAATTTTTCGTCCCCCGTACTCGGGGAGCGGGCATAATAGCCGAGGGGCGTCCGCTTATTCCACATTATTCTGCAGGAAGGGGAGGAAAAAGATCAGGTTCGTAACCGGTCGAAATCTTTTACGTCTTTCTTGATGTAGTCCCGCAGGCGTTTGATAATGCGGGCTTCCAGCTGGCGGGTTCGCTCCTTGGTAATGCCATATTTGGCACCCAGATCGTCGAGCGTCAACGGTGTCTCGGACAGGAGGCGGTTTCTCAGGATGTCCTCATCGCGCTCGTCGAGCGTCTTGACGAATTCGGCGAGCTTCTCGCGGAATAAGGTTTGGAGCTGGTCCTGGGCCAGCTGCTCATCGGCCGGGACTTGCTGGGAGGGGAGAATATCGAGAAGACTGCCGTCCTGGTCCTCGCCGATGGGTTGATCGAGCGACAGCTCCCAGTTGCCCAGCCGTTGGTCCATCTCGACGACGTCGCGCTCCCGGACATTCAACCGGTCTGCCAGCAATTTCGTGTCCGGCGCAAATCCTTCGCGCTCCAGCTTGGATTTTTCCTTTTTCAGGTTGTAGAAGAGCTTGCGCTGGTCCTGAGTGGTTCCGATCTTGACCAGCCGGTACGTATTGAGGAGGTAGCGCAGAATATAGGCGCGCGACCACCAGGCTGCGTAGGCGTGAAAGCGCACATTCTTCGACGGGTCAAATTTCTTGATGGCCTGGAGTAGTCCGACGTTGCCTTCCTGGATAAGATCCATATGGTCGGCACCTGTGTGGAGATATTCCGAGGCAATCGCCACGGAGACCCGCAAATTGGCCATGATGAGTTTCACGGCCGCGTCCCGGCTGCCATGCGTGCGGTATTCCTCGAACAGCCGCAGTTCCTCTTCTTTCGACAGATAAGGATGACGACGGATCTCTGCCAGGTACTGCTGCAGGGCAGTGACGGGCACCACCGCTGTCGTATCGGGCTTGCCTTCCGTCGAAGGAGCCAACTCCGTGGCCGGTGTGCTGCCCTCGGGAAGTTCGTCCTCGGGTCCCAGCACTTCGGGCTCGAGGACTGGCGATTCCTGTTTTTTGGCGCGGCGTTTGGCCATACGAATCGGAAACTATAACAGAACCTCAGGCCTGCACAAAGCTGCCGGTGTCCCTAAGGGGGTTCTCTTGCGGACACAAAACCCCGTCCCCTATGATGCCGGTTCGGTTCAAACAGTGAGGTGATCACTCGGGACCATGGCTATCCTGACCACCCTACGAAGCGGACATTGGCCCTCGCTGGCCGGAGCCTGGCTGCACTTTGAAGTCAGTTTCATGACCTGGCTCCTCATCGGCTCCCTTGGCGTGTCGATCTCGGAAGAATTCGGGCTGTCCCCGACGCAAAAGGGTTTGCTCGTGGCCTGCCCATTGCTGAGTGGAGCGCTGCTACGGATCGGTGTGGGATTGAGCAGTGATCGCTTGGGTGCGAAGGTGACGGGCCTCTACCTCTTGGCGGGCGAAATGGGAGCGTTGCTGTGGGGCTGGCTGGGGGGCGGAAGTTTTGTTCAGCTACTTGGGGTCGGGTTGCTGCTCGGTGTGGCTGGCGCCAGTTTCGCTGTCGCCCTTCCGATTGCCAGCCGGGCGTATCCACCCGCCTATCAAGGGCTGGCAATGGGCATCGCCGCATCGGCAAACAGCGGGACGGTCCTGGCCATGTTCCTGGCGCCGCGTCTGGCTGATGCCCTGGGCTGGCACGGTGTCTTCGGAGTGACATTAGTGCCCGTCCTGGTGACGGCCGTGCTGTTTGGGATGATGGTTCAAAGTGATGCGCAAGTTGGACGATGGAGACCGCGACAAGCGCGAGGGCAATGGTGGCAAGACCTTCGCGAGGGCCTGGCCAGGCCGTCCATGCACTGGCTCTGCCTGCTCTACGCCGTCACGTTCGGAGGTTTCGTCGGTGTGTGCAGCTTTCTCCCGATTTTTCTTCACGACCAGTACGGATTCGACCGCGTCACAGCCGGATCCGTTACAGCGCTTGGAGGGCTGCTCGGCAGTTTCATCAGGCCTCTCGGCGGCTATCTGGCCGACCGACTGGGAGGGATGCGAGTGTTGCCCTTTGTCTTCGCGGCGATTGCGGCAACCGTAGGGACCGTGGGGTGGCTGCCCGAAGCCCAGGGAGGCGTCACGCTTCTATTGGCCGGACTTGCCGCCATGGGATTTGGCAATGGAGTGGTCTTCCAAGTCGTGTCAGACCGGTTCTCGAAACAAATGGGACTGGCGTCGGGTGTCATCGGCGCAGCAGGTGGAATCGGCGGGTTTCTTCTTCCGCTCGGCCTGGGCGGACTGAAAGATTTGACAGGAACCTATGCCACGGGGCTCTGGTGTTTTGCCGCAGCGGCAGTCTGCGCCTGGGTGACAGTCGTGCTGGCTCAACAGCGCGCTCGATTGGCCGGCCGATGATGGCCCAATTACGGCGTCCCGCCCTGACTGGCCCTCAAAAAAATCATGTTAATCATTACTGTTCGGTGTTAAATTGATCCTCCTCTATTATGCCGGAAGATCTCAAACCCCAAATCTCGGATTTCAGAGATGCCTAAGCCCTTCGACGACATCGAAGAAGCCATCCGCGACATTCGGAAGGGGAAGTTCGTCATCCTGGTCGACGACGAAGATCGGGAAAACGAAGGCGACCTCGTCATCGCTGCGGATAAAGTCACTCCTCAGGCCATTAATTTCATGGCCAGGCATGCCCGTGGATTGATCTGTCTGACCCTGACCCCGGAGCGTGTCGAAGAACTGCAACTACCCCAGCAGGCGGTCGAAAATACCGCCGCCTTCGGCACAGCCTTCACCGTTTCGATCGATGCGCGCAAGGACATCACGACAGGGATTTCGGCGGCTGACCGCGCGACCACTATTCATGTGGCGATCGATCCCAAATCCAAGCCGTCGGACCTTGCCCGCCCGGGCCACATCTTTCCATTGAAAGCGCAGAAGGGCGGCGTCTTGCGTCGAGCCGGGCAAACTGAAGGCTCGGTCGATTTGGCCCGCTTGGCCGGACTCCAGCCTGCCGGTGTTATCTGCGAGATCATGAACGAAGACGGTACGATGGCTCGGGTGCCTGAACTGGCCAAATTTGCCAAGGCGCACAAGCTGAAGATGGTGACCGTCAAGGCTCTGATCGAATACCGCATGCGGCGGGAAACGTTCATCAAGCGCATGGCGAGTGCACGGCTGCCGACGATTTTCGGAGAATTCGATGCCGTTGCGTTTGAGAATGAGATCGACCATGTCACGCACATTGCGCTCGTCAAGGGCCGGGTGGATAACGGCGAACCCACGTTGGTCCGCGTGCATTCGGGCTGTCTTACTGCCGATGCGTTGGGGTCCTTGCGATGCGACTGCCGTGATCAACTGCATGCAGCCATGGACATCATTCAGAAGGAAGGACGTGGCGTGCTGCTGTACTTGAACCAGGAGGGACGCGGTATCGGCCTGCTCAACAAAATCAAGGCGTATGGATTACAGGACAAGGGCAGCGACACGGTGGAGGCGAATCTCAAGCTCGGCTTCAAGGCCGACCTGCGGGATTATGGAGTTGGTGCCCAGATCCTCGCAAATCTCGGTTTGCACCAAATCAAGTTGATCACCAACAATCCGCGCAAGATCGTCGGGATCGAAGGGTATGGATTAAAGGTGGTCGAGCGCGTTCCCGTTGAAATCCAACCGCACGCCGGGAATGTCCGGTATCTAACAACGAAAAAGAAAAAATTGGGGCACATCCTGAAGAAGGTGTGAAAGTTTGAAAATAGAAAAGTTGGAAAGTTTCCGCCCCCATTTGAAAAGTTAAAAGTTGGAAAGTTAAAAAATTACCTAGTCCCATGCGCTTCGAACTTAACAACTTTTGCACTTCCTCAACTGAACATGAAACTCAAGAAGGGTTCACATAATGCGACCGGCTTGAAGTTCGGAGTCGTCGTTGCCAAGTTCAACAAATTCGTCACGAGCAAGCTGTTGACCAGTTGCGTGGATGGACTGACAAAACACGGTGTGACGCCGGACGATATCGAGGTGGTGCGCGTCCCCGGCGCTTTTGAGATTCCGTTGGTGGCAAGGACATTGGCTGCG
>DATIGH010000034.1:0-4687 GCA_035454845.1 Nitrospira sp. | reverse complement strand
TTTTTCCTGATCGACGCCCGAGACCTGAACGAGGCGATTCAAGTGGCCTCGAAGTTTCCGTCGGTGCGGTTCGGGACCATGGAGGTGCGACCGGTCAGGGAGATGACGTGAAGCGCCGTTTTGTTAGCGAAGAGGCTATGGGCTTACCAAGGGGCGGCAATTACAATGGGCCGATACGAAGCCGCGGAGTCTAAAGTGACGTGATGGAGCGCATCTCGACACGGTGTTGCATTGCTGGTGGTGGGCCGGCAGGCATGATGCTGGGCTACTTGCTGGCCCGGGCCGGTGTCGAGGTGCAGGTGTTGGAGAAGCATGCCGATTTTCTCCGTGACTTCCGTGGCGACACGATCCATCCCTCGACCTTGGAAATCATGCACGAGCTTGGCTTACTCAACGAGCTGCTGGAGCTGCCGCACCAGAAAGCGCCGCAGCTCAATGCTAAGTTTGGGAATCTCCAGCTGACTGTCGCCGACTTTTCGCGTCTGCCGGTGCAATGCGGCTATATCGCATTCATGCCCCAATGGGATTTTTTGGATTTCCTTGCTCGGCATGGAGCCCAATATCCGACATTCCATCTACGGATGCAGACTGAAGCGACCCAGTTAATCCAGGAAGGGGAGCGGGTAGTCGGCCTTCAGGCCTCGACGCCGCATGGCCCCTTAGAGGTGCGCGCGGATCTCGTCGTCGGCGCAGACGGCCGGCATTCGGTCGTTCGGGTGCGAGCAGGCCTGCACGTTGAAGACTTCGGGGCGCCAATGGATGTCCTATGGTTTCGGCTGTCCCGCCATGCGAGCGATCCGGGCGCTCCCATGGGGCGGTTTGAATCCGGTCAGATCTTCATCATGTTGACCCGTGGCGATTACTGGCAGTGCGGTTATGTCATTCCAAAAGGAGCGATCACGCAGATTCATGAAGCCGGACTTCCGGCGTTTCGAAAGAATATAGCGGCCTTGGCACCTTTCGCCGCCGACCGTGTTCAAGAACTTCAGGATTGGTCGTCTATCAAGCTGCTGACTGTGAAAGTGGATCGCCTTTCGCGATGGTTCCGTCCTGGCCTCCTATGCATTGGCGATGCCGCTCATGCCATGTCACCGATCGGCGGCGTCGGAATCAACCTCGCGATCCAGGATGCGGTGGCTGCCGCCAATCTCCTCGCACAGCCACTGCGCGATCTGAAACTGACCACTGAGACTCTGTCAGACGTGCAGAAGCGGCGTGAGTGGCCGACTCGAGTGACTCAGCGGATGCAGATCATTCTCCAGAAACGGGTCATCAAGCGCGTCTTGGGCCGCACACAGCCATTCAGACCGCCCGCTCTGCTTCGGTTGCTTGCGCATGTTGCGTTTTTGCGGCGAGTTCCTGCCTGGCTCATCGGAATCGGAGTTCGACCCGAGCATGTACGTACCTACGAGCGCTCAAGCTGACCAGCGATGTCGATTCCTCGCATCCCATTCGACTAGAAGGTAAGCGGCTGTGCCGCACGTGATCAACCTCACTAACAGGGAGACATTGTCGTGGGAACGAATACTATTCGACTGCATCGCGTGTTTCGTGCCACACCAGAGCGGATTTACCGGGCATTTGTCGATGCGGATGCCATGGTGAAGTGGCTGCCACCAAATGGATTTACAGGCAAGGTCCATCATATGGATGCCAAAGTCGGCGGCACATTTAAGATGTCGTTTACCAATTTCACCACAGGCAAGAGCCACTCTTTCGGCGGCCAGTATCTCGAGTTCGTGCCACATGAACGCATCCGTTATACGGATAACTTCGACGATCCGAACCTGCCCGGAGAAATTCGCGTGACCGTCACATTGACGAGAGTCTCGTGCGGAACGGACATCAACATCCTGCAAGAAGGTGTGCCCGATGTCATTCCCGCCGAGGCGTGCTACCTTGGCTGGCAAGAATCACTCATCCTTCTCGGGAAACTCGTCGAAGCGGAGATTCCAGACTGATATTTATGACACGTTGCATACGGGCATTCACGCTGATTGGCGTCGTCATGGTAGTTAGCGCAGCTCCCTATGGGCTAAGCCAGCCTGGTGTGCAGGCTGACGATAAGAAGCCGTCGCGTGCACGGACGTGGGTCTTCGTCTGTCCAGACGAATCCAGCTTTGTTGTCCGTGCAACTGATAGTGAAGCTTGGGTGTTTCGTGCCGGCTCACTAAGCCTGCGGCTCGAAGCCGTTCCCGGTGCGATGCCGTTACGTTACGGGCAGGGCGATGTACAACTGGTTATCGACGAGGACAACGGCACGCTTTCCGAATCGGGCAAACAAACCTTTCCGTGCCGGAACGATCGCCAGCGCGCCGTATGGGAACATGCCAAGCTCGATGGGGTGGATTTTCGCGGCGTCGGCAACGAACCGCCCTGGATACTGGAAATTCGGGAGATGTCTCGTTTCCTGCTTATCACCGATTACGGCGCGAACCGTATTGAACGATCCTTGCCTGAACCGGTCAGTGACAACGCCCGCAACATGACACGTTGGGATGCCGGCGATGTGCAAGTGGAAATCACGGCAGCGATTTGCCATGACAGCATGACCGGCGAGGCGATGAACTCCCGCGTCCTCATACATTGGCAAGAGAAGGTACTCAAAGGCTGCGGGCGTCCGTTGCATTGATAGACGGCGTAACGCATGCTCTAACCGATACGGCTTGGGTAGTCCATCAGATGGGGAGGATGGCGGCAATACTGGCACGTGGCGGGAAATGATGGGAGACGCGAGAGCCTTTCTTTGAGTGAGCGAAACCGGCTTCAGTACGTCGCGCCGCCGAGGTCGGGGTCCGGCGCCATCATTCCTTCTGAGAATTTCAATGCGGTGGGGCTGTGCTCGATGAAGATAATGCCGCGGTCCGTCCTCCGCCGGTAAGTGACCACGATCTCCGTCTCTTCGCCCAGCCAATACAGCTGCTGGACCGGTCCCTTGGTAATCTGGCCGGGGGTTTTATCCAGCGGACCAAACATCGACTGGAAATAGGCCACGATGCGATCGTGCGTGAGCCGGTCGTGATAACGGATCACGACACGGGCAAACCGCCCATCTAGGGTGAAAAAGCGCATCGAATCCACTTTCGCGAGGCCAAGAGCGAGAGGTCCTTGTTTGAGTTCATAGCCCTTGATGCGGTTGCCATTCTCCACGACGACGAAATCGGCTGACTCGGAAAATGCTGATCCCCACCGGATTCCTTCGAATCCGTTTGGGTCGTGTACCATCGATACCGCGAGGGAAGAGGAGACAGGACCCGAAGACCCCCAGAGCAGAATCAGCAGCGCGATCAGCGGGCCAGACTGTAGAGAGGAATGGCTGTTCATTCCGGACGCTCCTTATGACGAAAGGTTCGAACTCCTGGCGTGCCTGCCAGGGCCAAAGCAAGGATATTGCCAGTGTCGAAACAGGCGCAGCCGAGCAATGGAGTAAAAATGGAACTGATGGAATTGAAAAAGAAAAATGTCGGAGATGTCCCAAGATTCTTATCGCCCTTCTGAATAGGAGAGAGCGGTGAAGACGAATAGAGAAATATGCGAGAACGAAATACCGTAGTAATGCCGTTTCCAAAACAATTGGTTACTGGCGCATATGTAGATAGACGGTTGATGGTTTTTTCCCCGGCGTAACTGGCAGCACGGTGACCTTAGGCTAGTAAAGCACTGTCATCAGTTACCGAATCACTACACCTCAAAGCAACTGAGCGGATCTCACCCTCTCAGGACGATTATTTGTAGGTATGATACAAGAAAGCCCTTACTGAACCCCTCGACGGTGACGGCATGATCGTGCCATCCCTCTCGTCTATCTCTGTTCTTTCGATCCCCATGCTCGCCTTGGTCTGCCCCATGCCTGCCTTTGCTGTGTCAGAATCTGCTCAGGCCAGTCCGCAACAAGAGCCTGTATTGACACGGGTCCTCCGGGCGCCGGATTGGATCGGAGCTGTCAATGTCACCGACGGGGGTTGTAACGCTTCGATGGGAGAATACACGCTGTGGGTGTATGCCACGGCGACACAATGCGGTGTGCCCCGCCTAGAGGCGGATCGTGTTGCCATTATTCGTCAACCGCTACCTGGTGTCTCTCCGATTAGATCCTCAACTCAACTTCCTGGGGGCCGCTACGCCGTCTGGGTTTACGGAGCAGGCGATGCTGATCACTTGCAGATACGCTTATGCGCGAAGACCTGCATCGTCGGAGATTTGCCCGCCAAGCCCAGTTGGGTGTTCCTTGATTGGATCGAACTCAGAGACAAGCAAACGATTCTCCTCCGCTCATGGCAACAACCGGAAGCCCACATGCTCTACGTTCAGGCTATTAGTCTCTCTTCAAGCGATATCAGTCCTGATTGGATTCCCTGAACGGGGACGTGAAGCGTGAATCGTAAACGTGAAGCGCTTGTGAGCCGACGCTAGCGTGAATCGTGAAGCGTCAAACGGTTCACTCTTCGCGCTTCACGATTTTGTCACCCGGTTATCGTTTTACGATTACACGTTTAACGTCTGCCTCTACTCCCTCGCAAACATCGCGTCCAGCCTCTGGCGAGCCGCGCGGGTCACATGCTCGGGATTCTGCTGATGTGTCAGAACGGTTTCCAGGAGGGCGTGGGCATCGGCATTGTCCGGCTTGAGCGTGACAGCCTGCTGCAGCGCCTCGACCGCGGCGGCAGGATTGCCTTGCACCATGCGG
>DATIGH010000033.1:0-6240 GCA_035454845.1 Nitrospira sp. | reverse complement strand
GATGGGAACTTTCTCAACTGGCTTGCCATGAGAAAGAAAGACGTGACGATGCAAGCCATTATCGGAGGCAGGACCCTGAATGCCCAATCCAATGCTGATGGGTCGGCCGACAGCATGGCTGGCGAAAGCAAAACCGGAGAGGACGGAGCAGCGGCGAACGACTGCAGCGGGACGAACAAACCCTGTTGGCGCTATGTCAAATGGGTTCCTGTCTCCAATATCTATGACACGAGCACGCCGCCGAACTTGATTCAAGGAGGATACACGGGCCGGATGCCGACCGACAGTACTTATGCAGCCGACACCGCCGGAGCGGCTGTCGTCACGCCGAGCGCCGGTCGATTTTTTGGTCTGGGAGAAGGAACGTTATATCTCAACGTCAACAACACGATCGATCCGTTTGACGGGAGCGGTCCGAGCGCCCCTCTCACGTTTCAACTGTCCGTTGACCTGACTACCGAACCGAACACGCCTGCTCCCGGCTCTCTCGCCGGCTCCGTCACGCTGGACAAGCGGAATTGCACCCTCGGCGACGATTACTACGCGGGTGGACTGGTCTGCTACCAGCGCGATCGTTCGCTGGGCCTGTTCCAGAAGATGCGCAAGGATTTGTTCCGCACAGCCGTCCTGTTTGCCGACAACGTGGGCGGTAAGGGAGGATTCCTCCAATTTAAATTCGATGAAGATTTCAACGCGTCCTCTATCACAGGAATCCGCAACCAGGCCGTCAAGCCGCATGCGCCATTGGCGGAAGCGACGTATGAAGGGTTGTGTTTGTACCGGAACCAACAGGGGCCCTGCTATTCCAATAGTCCCGCCGATTTCACGGCGACAACCGGTGCACGCTACGATCCATTCTGGGTCTGCGACAAGGATTCGTCGACAGGAAACTGCAAGTCGCCGGTCAGCGGCCAATTAGTTCCCTGCTGCAAAAACTTCGTCCTCATGATCAGCCCGGGCGTTCCCAAGAGCGACGGGAACAATCCCGATCTGGCGCAGTTTACCAATCTGATGAATAGCGGAGTGTCCAACATCGGTCTCACCACGACGCAACTCGACGACGTCGCGTACTATGGCAGAACACATGATGTACGCGATCAGAGCAACGTACCGGGTGTACAGAACGTGACGTTCTACGCCGTCAACGCGATGGGCGGCGGAGCAGGCGCTGGCGTCCTGGCGTCGGCCGCCAAGTTCGGAGGGTTTGACGACAAGAATAAAGACAATGACATCAATCTCACCGGCAGCCAGGCTTGTACGTTTCCAGCCGGATCACCACTCGGCTCCGGGACGAGCACGAGCAATCCTGAGTGGGACCAACATGGGTTCAATCCCAGTACGGGTGATTACGATGGCCCTCCCGATTGCATTCCTGACACCTATTTCAGTGCCGATGAGGGTGGCGATCTCGAAAAGACCGTCAACAAAGCGATTTCCGACATCCTAAAGCGGTCAGCCTCGGGCACCGCGATTTCCGTGCTGGCATCGTCGGCAACCGGCGACGGCACGATTTATCAAGCGTATTTCTTCCCCGAAGAATTTGAAGGTATCGAAGAAGTCAAGTGGACGGGCTATGTCCAAGGGCTATGGGTCGACTCGTTTGCCAATCTCAGGGAAGATAATGGCGACCATCGCCTCGTCTATACAGATGACAACATCATCGAGACCTGTCTGGACTCGGATGGGAATGCCAAGATCCTGCGCTACGTCGACAGCGATGGTGATGGGAAAAAGGACAGCACGACCGCGTTGGACTGCAATGCTGACGGGGTCGATTTGCGACAAATGAACGGGGTCTGGGAAGCGGGTAAGAAGCTCGCGCTCAGGGATATTTCCGCGAAACCCCGCAATCTGTTTTCATGGGTAGACCTGAACAATAACGGCCGGGTCGACAGTGGGGAGCAGATTGCCTTCAATACGAGCGGGACTACTCCTGCGACGTTGGCGCCGTACCTGCGTGCGACTCCCACGGGCACCTTCACGTCGAGCAATATCATTAGTTTTTTCCAGGGGAATCAGGTAGCCGGCATGAGGAATCGTCAGAAGACGGTCAATGCAAGCACGCATGTCTGGCGCCTCGGGGACATCATCAACTCGACGCCGACGATCGTCGGTCCGCCCCGAGAGCGGTTCGATATCTTGTATGGAGATCAGGGGTATCGGGGATTCGCCCAACGTTGGAAGACCAGGCGGCTGGTGACTTACGTTGGCGCCAATGACGGCATGCTTCACGCCTTCAACGGAGGCTATTTCCATCGGGGTGACGATCCCAATACGACCCCTGCCGAGCACGGCTATTACACGACAGGGGAAACGGCTGATGACGCGACGAAACCTGAATTGGGCGAAGAGTTGTGGGGATTCATTCCCTACTATGTGCTGCCGCAACTCCGTTGGCTCGCCCAAGTCGACTATACCCATGTGTCGTATGTCGACCTGAAAGCGAAAGTGACCGAGGTGAGGATCTTCGCCGAGGAGGCCGAGTGCGGCGGTGGCACCACTCCGACGGCCCTGGGCTGTAAACACCCAGGAGGATGGGGAACAATACTCATAATGGGTCTTAGATATGGCGGCAGCTGTAAGGCCTGCACCGCCACCGCCGGCGAGAACAATGGCGGACCGAAGTTGACCCTCGTCGCCGATTTCAATGGAGACGGCGATACGACCGATGCGAACGACACACGCGACTTTCTGAGCGGGTATGTCGTGCTCGATATCACCGATCCCGATGTGACCCCGACGGTACTGTCGGCCTACACCGCCGATAAACTCGGGTTGACGACGAGCTATCCGACCGTCGTCCGCATGAGCCCTTCGTCTGACGGGAAGAACGATCACACCAACGCCAAGTTCGTCATGGTCGTCGGGTCAGGCCAGCATGGATACGATGGCCGTGCCGCATCGGGGACGTTTGGCGGCGCCAATCTGTTCGCCTTTCAGCTCGTGCTGCCCAATGCGACCCCGGAGGTGAGAGTCCTACCCGTCGGCTCTGAGACCTACGGTGGTTTCATGGGAGACCCCATTACATTCGATCGGGATTTGGATTTTCGGTCGGACTCTGTGTATGTCGGCCGGACGATTGATCCGAATGCCGTCGCTGCTGGTAACCCAGGATATTGGTGGGGCAAATTTTATCGCCTGACCATGGGGGGATGTTCCTCAAATCCCTGCATGACCGACACATGGGGAGTCCTTTCCAGCGGCAACCGCGTTCCCACAGAGACGGTCATTCAGGCCACGACTGGAGGGACCACGAGATTGCTTGGCCCCGTGACAGCCGGGTCGACGGTTACGCTTGATGACTCCGGCAACACCTGGGTCTTTTTCGGAACAGGACGCTTTTATAGCAAGAGCGATAAGACCGACCTGACGGCTCAGTACGTCCTGGGAGTGAAGGACTCCGTGCTTCGTTCGGGAGGCTGTGTTCAGACGTCGATCGTGAATTGTATAAATGAAAACCTTCTGGACGTGTCGAATGCGCAAATCTGCGTGTCTTGCGGATCCGGTACCCAAGTTCAGAACGTGACGGGCGTCACCACGTTCTCCGGGCTCATCGACCAAATTCAAGGCAACGTGGCGCTCTCAATCACGCCAAAAGATGGATGGGTGGTCCGGCTGCAACCAGGATCCTCCGCCAGCGGCATCGGAGGAGAACGATCGATTGTGAACCCGACCTTGATCGGCGGTGCCGTCTTTTTCCCGACCTTCGTGCCGAACACGGACATCTGCAAGGCTTCAGGAGACAGTTACCTCTATGCCATGTATTACTTGACCGGCACCGGTTATACCGACCCCATCATGGGGGTAGACGCGGGCGGCATGGCCAATCGGAGGGTGGGTCTCGGCGAGGGGCTGGCATCCTCTGTGGCGATCCAGATCGGCAGCCAGCCGACGGGTATGTCTGGCTTCTATCAGTCCAGCAACTCCGTCGTCAGCAAGGTATCGCCAAAACCGCCGTCTTCACTCTGGAGTCAATACATCTCGTGGATGAGTCATCGAGACTAGACAAGAGCACCCATGGGGTGTCTCTGTCTCGGCGCAGCGCACAAGATCGATGGTCTTGTGCGCTGTCCGGGCTGTCTGTGGCCGGAATTCTCTTTCTTGCTGCAGGTTGTCTGGGAGATAACGGGACCGCAAGTCAGACGTCAACATCCGGCAACCACGCGCCGATCATCAAAGCGCTCTCCATCCTGCCGACTCCGGCAATCCTCGCTGCTCCGCTTACCGTGCGAGTGGAAGCCCAAGACCTCGACTCTGAGACGGTAAACTTCCGATACCGGTGGTTCGTCAACGGACAGGTGATCTCAGGACAAACGGGAGAGACGCTCCCTCCGGCTGTGCTGAAGCGAGGCGATCAGGTGTCAGTAGAGGTCACTCCGTTCGATGGAAGGACGGACGGCTCGCCCTACGTGTCGGCGCCCGTTCCGATCGTGAACACGGCGCCTATCCTTTCTTCGCTGTCGGTGGATTTTGACCACGCAGCGCAGGGCCGCCAGCTGCGTGCCAATGCGGAGGTGCTCGATCCGGACGATGATGCGGTCTCATTGACCTATCGATGGCGGAAAAACGAGACGGTTGTGCAGGAGGGGGAAGACAGCACGCTTTCAGTTGTAGGGTTGACCTCTCGCGATGTGGTCGAGGTAGACGTGACGGCGTCGGATGGCAACACGAATGGAACGACGACGCTCTCCGGCCGATTTACCCTGTCCAATTCCTCGCCGACGATTCTCTCCAGCCCGTCCGTATCGACGACGGGTGACGTCTATGAATATGTGGTTCAGGCCAACGATCCAGATGGCGACCCTCTGACCTACACCCTTGAAGAAGCTCCTCCAGGCATGTCCATCGGCGAGCAGACGGGTCGAATTCACTGGAGTGTGACGCCTGAGGCCAAAGGCATCTATCGCATCAAAGTGGTGGCGCAGGACGATAAGGGAGGCTATGCAGCGCAGGCCTTTGAGTTGTCGATCTCGGCCCCTCCCAAGGCGTCGTAGGCCGCCAGGCCTCTCGCTTCACGACGATTTTCTCGATCTTGTCCCGTGCCGATCGCTTTGTTACAATCGGTCTAGCCACATAGGGAGGGATGGGCTCCGGCCCACGTGCGTAAGCTCAAGCTGCGAGAAGGTACCAACACCGCTGTTTTATTCGGCCACCACGACCGGCACCTCAAGCTGATCGAAGAAGACCTTGGCGTGCGCCTCTCGGCGCGCGGTGAAGAGCTCACCCTGGACGGAAATCCCGACGCCACACGGTCTGCGGAACGCGTGCTGACGGAGCTCGCCGGGTTGGCGAACGACGGGATGTTGATTCAGCCTGACGACGTCGCCCATGCGTTGACGGCCTTGCGGCAGAGCCCCGAAACGCCGCTCAAGGAATTGTTGTCCAACGCGACGACGATCGTGACAAAGAAGCGGTTCGTCGTCCCCAAGACGCCCACACAGAAAACTTACATTGAAGCCATCGAAACGCACGACATCGTCATTGGTATCGGTCCCGCCGGAACCGGCAAGACCTATCTGGCGATGGCCATGGCCGTGAGCGCGTTGATGAAGCGAGAAGTCAGTCGCATCATTCTCGCCAGACCGGCCGTGGAGGCCGGCGAAAAGCTGGGATTCCTCCCCGGGGACATGATCGCCAAGGTGAATCCCTACCTGCGTCCGCTCTACGATGCGCTGTTCGACATGATGGATATGGAACGGGCCACGCGCGCCATCGAGCGAGGGGACATTGAGATCGCCCCGCTGGCGTTTATGCGGGGCCGCACGCTGAACGACTCCTTCGTGATATTGGACGAAGCTCAAAACGCCACGGCCGAGCAGATGAAAATGTTTTTGACTCGTCTGGGATTCAACTCCAAGGCCGTGGTGACCGGCGATATTACCCAGGTGGATCTTCCGCCGGATCGGGTGTCCGGTTTGATTGAAGTCCGCGACATCCTCCGACACGTGGAAGGGATCCGCTTCGTGTATTTCGACGAGCGGGACGTCGTCCGCCATAAGCTCGTGCAAGACATCATTAAGGCGTATGACCAGCATGAGAGCGCCTCATCTCCTCCGCCCCAGACTGCGCAGGCCGGGCGCCGGCCGGCTTCCCATACCCGCCCCACGTCGTCCCTATCCTCGCCCCCAAAAGGGTCCTGGGGCCAGCCGCATTAATGCCCGTTTCCCTTCAGGTTCAGGTACGATCGGTACGGTTTGATCGCAGGCGGCTCTTGCGATTGGCCCGAGCCATGCTCAAGCT
>DATIGH010000032.1:0-6996 GCA_035454845.1 Nitrospira sp. | reverse complement strand
CGCGTGATCAGATCCTTGTCGCCAAGTTCACGAATCAGCGCGGTGTAGGCTTCGACTTGCCGCCGCTCGAGCAGCAGATTTTCGACCACCATTTCGGCGAGCGTCGTCCCCTGTTCCGGATGGACGCCGATCGCTGCCGCCTTCCCCGCCAACTCTTGAAGATCGAAAATGGGCACGCCGCCCAACTGCTGGATGCGGGTGGCCAACCGGTCGGCATGCGACAACTCCTGCTCCGCATGCGCTTCGAACTCCGCCTTGAGCCCCGGAGACAGGAGCGATACCGCCATGTACCCGTGCTGCTTGTACTGCAGATAACTCGTGATCTCCGTGGAACGAAGACGGTTTAATGAGCTGACCACATGTTCCGGCTGCGCCAAGTACTGCTTCGTGATCGCTCCCTGATCGATTGCATTGCGTATTTGCTCATCGGTGACGCCTGACTGCTCCATGAGTGACCGTTCCATAATTGTCCTCCTATCAATAATCGGCGCATCGCTCAGGCGGCTTTACGGCTGTAAAGATCGTTGGCCGAGCCGGGCTTGAACGCCTGCCTATCCGGTTGATCCGCAAGCCCCTTTCTGAACCGCCCGCGGGGCAGTTCACCCCTACCACCGCCACGAGCCTCGACCGAAAGCCTCATCGCTTTGACCTTTTTCCACTTGTTGCGGCCCGCTTTCTTCTTTCGCTTCTTGTGATTGGGCATGCACGCCTCCTCATGAAGGCCTCCTTGTGGACTTGTAGACTTATCCCACTGTTTGTTCGCACGCACCTGGTGAACTCTCTGGCCTTCCCACACTAGGGCACTGCCCAGGTTTCATGTCGTAGCGCGCTCGCTATGCTTACTCCTTCCATGAAGCGAGGAGTCTTCATCGCTCGCGACAATCCCGACCCGGATCCGCCGCCTCCGCCGAATCCCGATCCGTTTCCTCCGCCTCAACCTCCGCTGCCTGACCCGCAGCCTCCGACGCCGCCGGTCAGACCGCCGATCCCGCAACTCCGACACACCGTCACCGCGGCACACGCCGCTCTCGAAAGGAGGACCACATGTCTCATCTACCGTTTATCGGACTCAGCCTGGTGATGATGCTTTTCACGGCCGTCTGCGTGTCCGCCAATCCAAGCATGCTGCCGAAGCATGAGGGCTATCCGATGGGGAAGGCTACCGACCCCGTCACCGGACAATCATTGAGCAACGATCCTGGACAGAAGAATGCCACGGGCGCGAAGGCGCTCGAACAAGCCGCCGTGGTGGATGATCAGCATTCACGCCAAAACCTTTCGCCCAACAGGAACGACCGGCGGCTGTTGGAAAAACCAGGGGCGGGCCTGTTGCCGAAAGTTGAGGGACCGCAGATCAAGATCGAGCCGCCGGTCAAGGAAGCCACCAAGACGCAGGCCGATCCCAAGGATTGAGGGGGAAGTGAAAGGACTATAGATCCCAGGCGCGCCGTATGGTGTGAACCAGATGGTCGGGGGTCTGCGAGGCGTCGAGCACCAACGCATCGCGGGGCTCTTCCAAATCAGCGAGCTGGCTGTTGAGGAGGGCCACGCCTGCGAAATGACCGGTGCGTGTGGTTAGCCGTGCTTCCAAGAGCTCGGAGGATGCACGGAGATACACCAACTTGGCATGAGATGCAGCGCCCGTGAGGACGGCTGCTCGATGGGCCTGCTTAAGGAGCGAACAGGCCACCACCCCATCGCGGTCTTGTGCTATCCATTCTGCAATCGACCTCCGCAGCGCGTCGAGCCACGGACGACGATCATCGTCGGAAAGGGGCACACCGCTCGAGATCTTGGCGATATTCTCAGGCGGATGAACGGCGTCGCCGTCGAGGAATGCCCACTGTAACTGTTCTGACAACCGCCGTCCGACGGTCGTCTTGCCGGCACCGGCGACGCCCATGAGCACGATGACCATGGACCAGTATTCCCGCGTATGGCGACACGGCACAAGATCCTGGCGCTCGTTGCGTCAGTTACTGTAGGATACAGATGTGACGCGCGGGATGTATACGGCCGCAACGGGGCTTTACCTCACAATCACGGTTTGGGCGCCGGCATCCGCTCAAACGCTGCCCGGCACTCCACAGAATCAGCAGGCGGCTCCGCTCATCTCACCAATCCAGCCGGCGTCGGCGCCCACGAGCGGGATTCCTGCCAATGTGATCACTCCGGCCACTACCAATCAACTCGAAGCCGGCACCACGGCGCCCGGCCGCGTTCCGGTGTTCAGTGGCGCGGGCCGCGGTTTACCTGGAATGCCAGGCGGTCCTCCCTTACACAGTCCCCTCGGAGCGAACGATCCTTCGGCACAGTACATGAGGCCGCCGACTGTGGGACCACTATTCTGTGACCCCGCGGTCGATATTCAGTGCTGAAGGATGCGTCCACTCTCCCTCGCGAAAGAGTGGACGCGCTGACACACAGTGAGAACTTCTAGAACTTCGTGAATCCGATGTTGTTGGCGCCGTTGCCGGCGGGGATAACGGTCGCCGGCGTGGCCAGTGTCCCATCCGCATTGATGGTGAAGCGGGACAGCTGATCCGAGGTGGTATCCGCAGTGTAGAGGAATCTTCCATTCGGATGAATCATGACATGGTTCGGCTCCAAGCCTGTGCCGGGATTGGGAATCTGGATCTCGGTCAATGCACCTGTGCCTTGATCCACGCGGAACACCGTGAGGGTGTTCGAGAAGATGTTGGCCACATACAGCGTCTGTCCATTCGGATGCATCGCGATCGAATGCGGTCCAGATCCCGTTCCTCGCAGGTTGGTTTCAAAGGTACTCGGTGGGGCAATCCTCGTCAAAGCACCGTTCGCGCCGATCGAAAACACTTCGACCGCATTTTCATACCCGACATACACAAATCGGTTGTTAGGATCCACGACGAGCGTTGCAGGATTGCTAAAGCCTGCAAAGGTGACCGCACCGACCGGTGTCAACGCTCCGGTGGCGGTATCGCGGCTGAAGGCATGTACTTCACCGGACGGATTCTCGGAGGCGACATAGAGAAACTGATTGTTGGGGGAGATCACGACGTTATGGGCGTGAGTTCCGACAGGAAAACTTTGACCATTGATGAACGCCGGAATGCCCAACGTGTTGCCCGGCGTCTGGTCGACGGTATAGGCTCTTAACGTGCTCGCGCCGGTCCCTGCCACGACGTAGAGGAATCGCCCCGTCTGATCTAACACTGACCAATGAGATTCGTTCTCCGATGGATCGGTTCCGGTCACAGGAGATCCATTGACCGCCGCATTCATGGGAACGAGGCTGGCGTCTGCATTCGCCCTCCACCCTGACAAAAACGGCGAGTCATGATTTGCGACATAGACAAAACGCCCGGACGGATCCACGTTCACATGATGGGGATTGGCGCCCGTCGCAATGGGAGTACCCACCGGCGTGAGGTTTCCGTCATTATCGAGCTTGTACGCCTGGATTTCCGTCGCGCCTGCGATCACGTAGGCGTTTTGCACGGCGCTGGTGCCGCCTCCAGGGGGCTGGTTGTTGGACGGCGGCGCTCCTCCGCCGTTGTCGTCTCCGCCGCCGCATGCCGCTAAGAAGACCAACGGCGCGATCGCCAGTAACGACAGTTTTTTGGCCAACGATTTTTCGAAGAGGCGAGTGGTAAACGGAAGCATAGCGCTCATGATGACAATCTCCTTTCGATGACAAACCCCACGGCTCTGCGTCCGCAGAGCGCCCACCCGTGGGGTGAATGGTCACCAGTTCCGCGCAGGCCTCATTTGCGCTTCCCCGATAGACAGGCGCGTTGCCGTGCATCAGCAAGAACCGCACCGCTCGCGTTGTGGGGAGTTTTCGGAAGTTTTCAAGGGTTGCTGCGAGCGCGAAAAGTCAATCGCCGGACAAGGTGTCCTGAAATCGGGGCGCACAAGACAGCTTGTCCGTTGTGATGGGGACAATGCGCGGGATCACCCTTGTCTAGCCCAGAAACACCATGAGTCCGAATTTACGGCTCATGTTTTTCTTGCATCCTTCGTGAAGCGCGAATAGAAAGACTACCGGCAAACTGCGCACGCGAGACGTCGATCGCTGTCGTGGAAATTCTCCCGGCATGACACGCGGTGTTATGTGCTTGCGAGTGGAAACAAAGAAGTGGATAGCAACAACGCAACTGGTATCGAACGGGATGTCAGTGTGTAACGATCAGGGCTGGAGCAAGCCCTGGTCATCCTGTACCGGTCCGAGGACACCATGACTACGAAATCGAACGCGTTCCCTAGGAGAATCCCTGGCTTTCGGGCCAATTGAGGCCCTTGAGACAGCATATATAAGCCAGGTACACTTCTTTCATACAGCAAGGGGCACTAGCGTTTCCCTTATACCTTGCGAGGGTGCACCCTATGTCTGAAACCTATCGGATCCTTCTTGCCGACGATCATGTCCTCGTGGCTGAGGGCATACAAAAACTGCTCGAACCGGAATACGAATTGGTCGGCATTGTGGCCGACGGTCGTTCACTGGTCGCAGCGGCGGCGAAGCTTCAACCTGACATCGTCGTCGTCGATATATCCCTGCCGTTGCTCAACGGCCTTGACGCGTCTCAACAGCTCAAAAAGAATAATCCCAATCTCAAGATCATCGTGCTGACCATGCATTCGGAACCGAATTTCGTCACGCAGGCCTTCCGTGTCGGGGTGTCAGGGTATGTCTTGAAACAATCCGTCGGATCCGAATTGGTCCAAGCCATCCGCGAAGTGATCAAGGGACGCACCTTTGTCTCGCCGATGGTTGCGCAAAGCCTCGTGGATCAAGCGGTCAACCCATCGACCGGTTCCGGGCCCGGAGACGTCAAGATCGGGTTTGCTCAGACACTGAGCGCGAGGCAGCGAGAAGTGCTGCAGCTCGTTGCGGAAGGCAAGGCCACTAAGGAAATCGCGTCGATTCTCAATGTGTCGGTGAAGACCGTCGAGTTTCACAAGACGCGGATCATGAAAGAGCTGCGGCTTCGAACTGCCGCCGAACTGACGAAATACGCGATCGCAGCAGGGCTGACGTCAATCCACTGACGAGACCGATCACAAACTCAGATTTTTCACGTTACGATCTGAGGTTTGAAAGATTAACCGCAGTGGGAACAGTGCGGGATTAGAACTGGAGCGTGGTAATGCCTTGGGCGAGGGCAAACTTGATCAAGTCTGAGGTCGTGTGAACACCGAGCTTCCGCGTGATATTCGCTTTGTGAAACTCCACAGTCTTCATTGAGATGTTGAGTTGCTGGGCAATGTGCCGGGTGGACCGTCCCTCCGCCAACAACACCAAAATTTCCCGTTGCCGGCCTGTCAAATCGCTGGAATAGCCTTCCGGTCGGAACCACTCGTGCTCCACCGCTTCCCGCACCTCCGCATCAATCTTCTTGGACAGAAACCGCTTGTTTGCCAGCACGCTCTCGATCGCCGCGTGTAGCTCATCGGACGCCGACTGCTTCAACACATACCCGCTCGCACCGGCTCGAAACGCCTCGCTGATCGAAATGGCTTCGGTAAGCATGGTGACCAGGATGACCTTCACCGAAGGGAGAAGCTTTTTTAATTGCTTGGTGGCGGCAAAGCCGCTCAACCCCGGCATGCAGGCGTCCAACAGGATGACGTCGGGGCGTTGCTCCAGAGCACGGTTAATAATGTCTCCGGAATCCTGCACCATGCCCACAATCGTAAAATGTGGCTCGAGCAACTGACGGATGCTCTCTAGAACGAGGGGATGGTCATCGACCAGAAGGACTTTGGCGGTGTGTGTATGTAAGGACATAACGCTTGGTCCAGTCAGCGGAAACGCGAATCTCCCATATCATGGTACAAACCGACCCTACGGTTCAAGGAAATAAACCGCATGTGTGGTTCTACCTTGACTCAGACGTATGCGAAAACTGGGCCAACCCCTAGCTGGAACGATTGAACACTCGGGATCCTCCGAGTGTCGGTTCGACCCCTCCCACCGTACCTTAATCAAGGCCGCAACAGCGGAAACATACATCGGGCAAGGGGCTGTCGGATGAACACTGAGTGCGGCTACTAAACTGGGCGTTCTTCCAGGGGAACCAGTCCGGGAACAACACTGAAGGCAGGCGCCCACATCCCTAACGCCAAGGAGGTTGAGATGCAGGAGCAACAGTTTGTGCTCGACATTAAGACGATTCGCGAGCGGGCACGCCGACAAATCGAGAATGGCGCCATGACACCGGGGTATAAGGCCAAGGCGCCAGTCGTCCTCCGGCTGCTCAATGACGCACTGGCGACAGAGCTTGTCTGCACATTGCGATACAAACGTCACTACTTCATGGCCCAAGGATTGAGCTCGGAAAGTGTCAAAAGCGAATTCCTCGAGCATGCCAAGGAAGAGCAGGAACATGCCGATGCCATTGCAGAGCGCATCGTCCAGTTGGGAGGCCAGCCCAATCTCTCCCCGGAAGGCCTGCTTGACCGCAGTCATTCCCAGTACGCCGAAGGTACGACATTAGAGGACATGATCAAAGAAGATCTCGTGGCCGAACGGATTGCCATCGACAGCTACCGCCAGATGATCGAATACATTGGCGGCGACGATCCCACCACCCGGCGGTTGCTCGAAGCAGTCACGGCGAAGGAGGAGGAACATGCGGAAGATCTCGCGAGTCTGCTCGCGAAATCTTGAGACATAAGGCATCCCTCGTATGCACACGCGAATGGACGGCGACGCTGCCTGCGCAGCGGGGATTGACGACAACCACAAAGGAGCGATGATATGCCACGTGTGACGATGCGGCCCGGCCACCCCTACCCCTTAGGGGCAACCTGGGATGGCGAAGGGGTAAACTTCGCGTTGTTCTCTGAGAATGCCACCGGAGTGGAGCTGTGCCTCTTCGATCGTCACGATCAGGAAAAAGAGACGCAAACCATCAGGATCGAGGAGCGGACGAACCAGGTGTGGCACGTCTTCCTGCCTGAAGTACGCCCGGGACAGCTCTATGGTTATCGTGTGCACGGCCCCTACGA
>DATIGH010000031.1:0-9021 GCA_035454845.1 Nitrospira sp. | reverse complement strand
AAGCCGGGCCTTTAGTTGGTCGAACGCCAATTGCAGGGCGCCAATTCCTTTGGGCTCGACGCTGTCCAGGACGATCTGATATTCGCCGCGCGGCTCATAGACGGTGAGGCGTCCTCGGACAATGATACACATGCCTTCTTGAAGGGAGAACCTTAACCGGAGTGCGGTGGACCGGAATAGCACCGCGCGGATCTGGCTGAATTCATCCTTGAGCGTGCAGTAGACGTGTCCTGAACCAGGGATGCGAAGGTTGGACACTTCCCCCTCCAGCCACAGATCCGCAAACTGCGATTCAATCGAGGTGCGCAGCATGGCGCTGAGCTGAGACACGGTCAGCACCGGTCTGGCGGGCTGGAACAAGGTTTGTTGCTTCGTGGCCGACATTCCTTAGTCGAGAATGCGCACTCGTTCGATCGACAATGCCTTGCCGATCCGAGCGTCCAACTCGATGAGAGCCGCGCAAAACACCGTGGGGCCGGCGGCGACCTCGAAACGTCTCGGCATCCCGGTCAAAAACTTCTCGATGGCGAGTTCCTTCTTCACGCCGATGACACCGTGCAGCGGACCGGTCATGCCGATATCCGTCAAGTAGGCCGTTCCGCGCGGCAAAATCTGCTCGTCTGCTGTTTGAACATGCGTGTGAGTGCCGACCACAGCCGTCGCTTCACCGTCGAGATAATGCCCCATCGCCGTCTTTTCCGAAGTTGCCTCAGCATGCATGTCCACAATCACTGCGGCCACCCGCTTCCTCAGCTTCCCCATTTCACGCTTGGCAACCTGGAAGGGGCAATCCAACGTCGGCATGTAGGCGCGTCCCATGAGCTGGAGGATGGCCAACTCTTCTCCGTTCTTGGCCTGCACGATGACGCTGCCTTGTCCCGGCACGCCCTCCGGATAATTGGCCGGCCGCAGCAGGCGGCGTTCGCGAGGAAAGTAGTCTAGAATTTCTTTCTTGTCCCAAGCGTGATTACCGGTGGTGATCGCCGACAATCCCATGCCGAACAATTCTTCCGCCAGGTCGGGGGTAATGCCAAAACCGCCCGCCGCATTTTCGCCGTTGCCAACGACAACATCGATTTGGCGTTGAGAGATAAGGCGCGGTACCATCCTGGCGACGGCGCGTCGGCCCGGTTCTCCCATGATGTCGCCGATATACAGCACTTTCATTTGGCGTACTCAATGTACCGACTTTCGCGGATGACGGTGACCTTGATCTGGCCCGGATACGTCAACTCTTGCTCGATCTTCTTGGCTAAATCTCTCGAGAGCTGAAAGGATTCGCTATCCGTCACATCTTCCTGACGGACAATGACGCGAATTTCTCTTCCAGCTTGAATCGCGTAGGCCTTCTGAACGCCTTTCTGTGCGTGCGCGAGCGACTCTAATTTCTCTAGGCGCTTGACGTATGATTCGAGCGCCTCTCGCCTTGCGCCCGGACGGGCAGCGGACAAGGCTTCGGCAGCGGCGACCAACACGGATTCAGGACAGATGGGCGGCACCTGCTCGTGGTGGGCGGCAATGGCGTTGACGATTTTTTCACTCTCGCCATATTTCTTGGCGATCTCCGCTCCGAGCATGGCATGCGGACCTTCCTCTTCGTGGCTTACCGCCTTGCCGATGTCGTGCAGCAAGGCCCCCCGCCGGGCCAGCCGGACGTCTAAGCCAAGCTCTGAGGCCATGATGCCGCAGATATAGGATGCTTCGCGTGCATGGTAAAGGTTGTTTTGTCCGTAGCTTGTCCGGTATTTCAGCCGGCCCAACACCTTGATGAGCTCAGGATGGAAGTCGGACAGGCCCAGCTCGAAAATAATTTTCTCGGCCTCTTCATACATGAGCTTATCGATATCAACCTTGACCTTTTCAACGATCTCTTCAATACGCGTCGGATGGATGCGTCCGTCATGCATCAACCGTTCGAGCGAAACTTTGGCGATTTCCCTGCGTAAGGGATCGAACCCCGAAATAATGACCGCCTCCGGTGTTTCATCGATGATCAGATCGATGCCGGTCGCCGCTTCAATGGCGCGAATATTGCGCCCTTCACGGCCGATAATGCGCCCCTTCATCGCATCATTGGGAATGGGCACAACGGAGATGGTAGATTCTGACACATAGTCGCGTACCACCCGCTGAATGGATGTGGTAATGATTTCCCGCGCTTCCCGCTCCGCATTCTCTCTGGCTTCCTCCAGCGTCCGCTTGGCGATTCCGGCGGCATCCAGGCGCGCCTGACTTTCCATTTCCTGAAGGAGTTGTTTTTTTGCCTCGTCGGCCGTCATGCCCGCTACCCGCTCCAGTGCGTCCCGGTGCTCGCGCTCCGCCTGCACGCAGGCGGCTTCCTTGGCGATTAACCTCTCCTCTTTTTTGATCAGCTCCTGTTCACGCTTTTGCCCCTCGGCATCGCGTTTGTCGAGAAGCCCGATCCGCTTGTCGATTGCCTCTTCCCGCTGAACGAGGCGCTTTTCGGCAGTCGCCAGCTCTAATAATCTCGCCTTCTGTTCCTTCTCCAACTCCGATTTAGATTGAAAGATCAGATCCTTGGCTTCGAGCTTGGCTTCTTTCAGAATATTATCGGCTTCACGCTGCGCGTTTTGGATCAGCTGACGTGACTGTTCCACTTCCTGCGCCCGCTTGGCGCTGACAGAGGAACGACGCAGCACTTCATAGAGCCCAATGCCCAGGAGAGCACTTATCAATCCCGTGAACATGTACAGTAGCATGGAGGTTGACATAGGACGGACCCTTTCACGCTTAAGGCCGCACCAGCGTTTGGCGCATACGGTACAGAACGGTACAGATTGGGAAGGCAGCGGAAGGAAGAAGACAGATAGAGATGAGACGGTCAGCCGGACAGACTATCCCGAGAAACGATTTCGGAAGGATGGACGTGTTGCTGGTAGAGCGGAACGCGCCTGCCTCCACACGTGACCTCCCACCGACTGTCGAACAGGACTCACTCGCGCGAGGCGCACTCCGATGGGCGCTAACGGTGCTGAAACCGTTACCACCGCTGGTCGACCTGCACCGAACTCGTGTTCGGCCGACACAACATATTGTGCGATTTTGCTCAGAATTGCCGCGAGAGTCGATAGGAGAACCAAGACTCCTTCTGGCACACTCCACTCTTTCAACCGGACCAGCATGGAGAAACCCACATCCATTCTTGCAGACCCTACATCGTATCCCGGATTCTTTACCGGTTAGTGATTAACCTCATCCTAATCAATGAACCTTCTTCCGCAAATACCACTACCACAACACCACGATAGCAAAGGCTTCACGGCCTTTGCAAGCGCATTCATCGAAACAACGACGTGGGGACGTGCTCTTCGATCGATTCCATGAGAGACGTCATCCGACGCTCGACATCGGCCTCACCCTGGGCACGCTTTTTTTCCGCTTCGAAGAGTTGGTGGGCGAGATTCAGCGCCGTCAGGACGGCCAATCGGGAGGGAGTGGTGGTATTCATCCCTTCAGCAAGTTGACGCATTTGTCCGTCTACTAAGCTTGCCAGGCGGCGAATATAGGCTTCATCCGCCTCACCTTTGATCGCATACCGCTGGCCGTAGATTTCGACATCCGTCGTCTTAGTCAAAGGCCACCTCCTTGCGTTCTTCAAAGCCCTCCAACACTTCGATATCGCTAAGGACTCTCTCAATGCGGGTTTTGATATCCGTTCGTTCTCGGGCCCAGCGTCGATTCGAATCGCTTTCGTCAGCCAACCGCTGCCGCGCTAATCGGAGCTCATCCTCGAGGCCGGCATTTCGCTTTTTCAGTTCTTGAACGAGCTTGACGAGGTCCTTGATCCGTGTCTCCAGGGCATCCAAACGATCCAATGCCATGTATCATCTCCGGATGATCTACCACCGATTGTGGCGCACTATAGGAACTTACCCATAGGTTGTCAACGCCGTCAGGACAGTCCACCAAGGCGTATGTACTCACGATAACTACGCAACACCCGTTTCACGTATTGTCGGGTCTCCTGATACGGGATAAGTTCGACGAACTCGTCCTGAGTCTGTTCGCGATATTGAGCAATCCAATTGCCGACCGCCAAGGGACCGGCGTTATAAGAGGCGATGGTATAGACGAGATTGCCGGAAAACTGCTCGAGTAACTGCTCGACATAGCGCACTCCGATGCGGATGTTCGTTTCTTGATCAAAAAGGTCCTCACGTCCCACCGCGGGAAGCCCCACCCGCTGCGCCACAGTGTTCGCCGTTGCCGGCATGACTTGCATTAACCCGATGGCGCCCACTCGAGAAACCGCTTTCACGTCATATTGGCTTTCTTCGCGTATGATCGCAGCAATCAAATACGGGTCCACCCCTTTGACGTCCTGCAATTTAATGGTCGGCAGCAGACCGGTTGGATAAGCCACGTTCCACAGCGAAGGGGCAAAGTTCCCGCCTGTTCGTTCCAACTGATCACGGAATCGCGCCCGCGCGAGCCGCAGTGCCTGGTGATAGGCTCCGACCTCGTTCAACATCGTCGACAGCGCCACCAGGGCATCTGGTTCCCGACTGTACCGTTCCGTTAAGACAGCGACTTCATGAGCGGCATCTCCATCTAGGCCCAACGTCTTGAGCTCAATCGCCCGGCGATAGGCAGTGTGCTGGGCAATGTCGGCGCGCGTGAGGACCGTTACAGTCGGCTCTGTTGGTGTTGACGATTCGACGGAAACCACGGACACGTCTAGCGGAGGTTCGGCGCCGGGAGAAGTCTTCATGCGCTCTCGGGCCAACTGGCAATAATAGGTGAACCGGTGCCGCTGGCAGAGCTTCCTGTAATACTCCTGCGCCTCAGGCTGCTGGGTGTGTTCGCCGGCTCGACCCATCCAGTACAGCGCCTGCGGCTCGAATTCGCTGTCGTGCTGTTCGTCGAGCGCCCGGAAGCTGTCACCTGCTTCGCGGAAGCGTCCCGTTCGATAATAGACCCAGCCCACCCGCCATAACCCTTCCGCCCGCTGCGAGGCCGGGTCGCCTTGCCTGGCCACGTGCTGATATTTTGCGATGGCGTCGTCATACTGTTTCTGGTCTTCGAGCCACATCCCGATAAACAACATGATCTGACCTTTTTGCTCCGCAGAGAGGGAGCTGGAAAGCAGCACACGCCCAGCTTCCAACAGCTTGTCTCCCTGGCCCTGGCGAAGGTAGACGCGTGCGAGCCACACGGCCGCCTCATTCGATTCAGGGCCTCCCTCCTTGGCCAATGTGCGAAAAGTTTCGCGCGCTTGATCGTACTGCTTGAGCCGCACCTGTGCGATGCCCAACTTCAACTTGGCGTCAGCCCGCCGGGGCGAATGCGGATCGGCCAGAAGAAATTTTTTCAACTCGTTGATCGCTTCGGCATGATACGCCTGTCCCAAAAACGCCTGCGCCCGGCTGAGCCGATCGGACGGTTGCACGGTCCATGTGTCTCCGCCCAAGTTGGACGATAACAGCGCTTCGGCCTCTTTCGCTTCCTGCGTGTAGGGGAAACGCACCCAGAGTTGCTGGAGGAGCTCGCGCCCGTCGGCCACATTGTTTTCACGCAGTCGGCATGCGGCCCGGCGCAGGTACGCCTGGGGAGTGCTGGCATTCTTGTCGTTCATGGCGACGGCCTTGGTGAACCACGCCATCGCTTCCTGACAGCCGGACGCTTGATACCAGGCTTCGCCCGTCTTATAGGCGGCCTTGACCAAGATGTTCGAGTCAGGCACCGCCATGGGAATGCTCTCCAGTAAGATCGCCGCTTCTTTCGCCTCGCCGAGATTGATCTGCGCCTGACCGATCCAGAGACGGATGTAATCATCAAGCACCGGAAACTCACGTTGGGCATCCCGAAGAAATGGAATAGCGACGGCGGGGTTGCGCTCGATCGAGAGCACACCGGATAGGAGTCCGGCCCGTTTGGCCCAAAGACTATCCGGAAACCGCTCCATCAAGCGCTGGAGACGCTCGAGCTTGAGCGCCAGTACCTGCTCCTTGGTCAGTGCGTTACCGAGGCGTTCCTTGGGAAGAGCCGCAGCCTGAAAACAGGGCTCCGGCTGGTCACAGACGTCGACCTCACTTGAAAGGGTCGTAGACCCGGCGGTGCCGCTGATAAGAATCAGCAGGCTGCAGGCGCAGAACCGAATCAGGATTGGCAGCACTCCGACCTCTTAAACCCGCATGTGCTATTCCATATATAGATATAGCAGTCTCTCACCATCCTTGCCAGCAGAGGACGCATCTATGGTAGGCTGCGCCATGAACGCGGTTTCCTCCTCCGCCCCCAGCCTGCTCGCACTGGACGAAGCCGAAATGGCCGATCTTGTCGCCGGCTTCGGTTGGCCGGCATACCGGACCGGGCAGATCCTTCGTTGGTTGTACCAGCGGCGCGCCCGGACGATCGCCGAGATGACGGATTTAAGTCAGGCTGAGCGCGCGAGACTGAGCGCTCAGGCGCGAATCGGGCGACTCCCCGACTGCGTCGTATTTCGCTCGGCCGACGACACGCGAAAGTTGATCTTGAAGCTCGAGGACGGCCTCGAGGTAGAAGCAGTTCTTATCCCCGACGATGGCCGCCTGACCTTGTGCGTCTCCACACAGGTCGGCTGCACGCTCGACTGCGGCTTCTGTCTCACCGGCACCATGGGCTTGAAACGCAATCTCAAGCCGCACGAAATCATCGAGCAGGTGCTGACCGCTCAGGATCAACTCGAACCAGCCGAGCGGTTGTCCAACATGGTGTTCATGGGAATGGGTGAGCCACTGGCAAATCTCACGGCGATGTCGGAGGCGATCCGCCGGTTGACGAACAAATCCTGGGGACTGGGTTGGTCTCCGCGCCGAATCACCGTCTCGACGGCGGGGCTCGCCTCCAAGCTCAAGGATATTGCACCGCTGGGCGTGAACCTGGCCGTCTCCCTCAATGCCACGACCGACGAGCAGCGCGCTCGACTCATGCCGGCGGCACAGGGAATAGCTCCGCTCAAGACACTGTTGCTCGCCTGCCGCCGTTATCCCTTGGCTCCCCACCGACGGCTGACATTTGAGTACGTTTTGCTCGCAGGCGTCAACGATCGCGAAGCCGATGCCCGGCGACTGGCCAAATTGATTCGTGGCATTGCGTGCAAGGTGAACCTGATTCCATTCAATCCGTTTCCTGGCAGTGCCTTTCGCCGACCGTCCGACTGCGACGTCCTGGCGTTCCAATCGATCGTGCGCGAGGGGGGCGTCGATGTGTTTATCCGAAAAAGTCGTGGGCGTGACGTGTTGGGCGCTTGCGGACAGCTCGGAAATCTCCCGCGTTTCAACGAGCGAACCTTGACACAAATTGAATGCCGTTGTTAGCATGCACAGGTCCGTTCCTCACCACTCATCATGACCAGTTTGCACTTCCGACACAGCCCGTTCCTGTGGCTTCCGCTCCTGACCGCGCTTTGGACGTGGCCGGTGCTCGCCGCTGCCGCCGATCCTCATGAGTACGTCCTCTCGAACGGCATGAAGGTGCTCTTGGTCGAGGTCCCGAAAGCGCCCGTCGCCACTGTTCAAGTCTGGTACAAGGTGGGCTCTCGCAACGAGGTGATGGGCCGTGCGGGACTTTCGCACATGCTCGAACACATGATGTTCAAGGGCACCGCCAGATATCCAAAAGGATCGTTTTCTCGTCTCATTCGCAAGAATGGCGGCATGGACAATGCCTTTACGAGCCAAGACTTTACGGCCTATTTCGAAAATCTGGCTGCCGACCGCGTTCAGCTCGCGTTGGAGATGGAGGCCGATCGCATGCAAGGCCTCATCCTGGACGCCAATGAGCTGAAGACTGAGCGCGAGGTTGTGAAAGAGGAGCGGCGATTGCGCACCGAAGACGATCCGCAAGGTGCCCTGGTCGAAGCCCTGTTTGCTCAGGCGTATCTCAGCCATCCGTATCACTGGCCGGTCATCGGCTGGTTCGGCGATCTGGATGCCATGTCGCTCGACGATCTCCAGCGTCACTATGACACGTATTATTCCCCGAACAATGCCACCTTGGTGGTCGTCGGCGACATCAAGGCAGATCAACTTTTGCCGACAATTAAGCATTTATTCGAGCCCATTCCTCGTGGGCCGGAGCCCAAGCCGGTGGCGACTATGGAAGGAGAGCAGAAGGGCGAGCGCCGGTTTCTATTGAAGCGAGAAGCGCAGGTACCGTTCGTGATGATGGGCTATCGCGTCCCCAATTATGTCAGCGAAGACTCGTATGCGTTGGACGTGCTGGAGGCCATCCTCTCGCGCGGGAAAAGCTCACGCCTCTATCAAAGCCTTGTCTACGATCAAAAACTCTCTCTCGCCGTCGGCGCTGAGTATGCGTTAATGCAGACCGACCCCGGTTTGTTCTATTTTTACGCCCTCGTGAGCCCCGGACAGAAAGTGGAAGTCGTCGAAGAGGCGCTCCATAAGGAAATCAAACGGCTCCAGGCAGAGCCCCCAACAGAACAAGAACTGCAACGGGCAAAGAATCAGGTCGAAGCGGCCAGGGTCTTCGAACAGGACTCCAACTTCCGGCACGCCATGCTGCTTGGACAGGCGGAGTCGGTAGGGGCAGGATGGCGTAAAGTGGATCAGTTCTTAGACCGAATTCGAGCCGTCACGGCCAAGGATGTGCAGCGCGTCGCGGGGCAGTATTTGATCGAGGACGCTCGAACGGTCGGCACGTTAATTCCCGTCATGTCGAAACCACCGGAAGGACCCACCGCGGCAGTCCAGGGAAAACCGTGATTGCGCACTTGATCCGCTTAATGCTTCCGTCTCTCCGGCGCTCATCCGCTTCGCTGGTGTTCGGCTGTCTTTTCGTCGCCGTTGCTGCCTCTCCGCTGCGCGCAGCCGAGATCGTTCCGACGAAATCTGTGTCGGCGAACGGCATGACGGTCCTCGTCCTCGAACAGCACTTCCTGCCGATTGTCGAGGTCCATGCGTTGGTCAAAAGCGGCTCGGCACAGGATCCCCCGGATAAAGCCGGTCTGGCGAATTTGGTGGCGAGCCTCCTCGATGAAGGCACCACCTCTCGGTCCTC
>DATIGH010000030.1:0-4021 GCA_035454845.1 Nitrospira sp. | reverse complement strand
GACTACTATCTGGCCATCGGACCACTCGTCGCGGCGCAACTGAGGGATGCCGCCAGCATACTTGATTTCGGATGTGGTCCTGGCATTCTCACGACGTACTATGCCCGCTGCTGCCCTCATGCCCGGGTGACGGGTTTCGATCGTTCGCGTGCGTCCATTCTCGAGGCGCAGCGCAAAGCTGGCGCCTTCCATCTCAAAAATGTGCATTTCGAATGTGTGGATCTGGATGCGGGCCCGCACGCCGGGACCTATGATTGCATCGTGGCCACCCATGCATTGCTCCAATCGGAGCAGGACCCCGGTCTTCCCAGCCGGAGCTGGCGAACCTTCGAGCGGGCGCAGGATGCGGCCGGGCAAGGGGCGTTCGAGCGGCGAACCGGCCTCGGGATCCGCCTTGACGGTCTCATGGAGGCTCTGGCGCCGGCCGGCCGCATGATCGTCTTCGACAAGACTCGACAGCTAGCGCGGCGCGTTCCGCTGCAACGAGCCTTGGCCGTGCGCGGTGTGCATCTGCTCGAGGCCCCGCAGCGCGTGCGCTATTCGCTGGTCGAGGAAGTCTCGGACGATGGTCCCTTCTTCGTGCTGGGCCGGGGGGAGGGACATGCCATCGGATGGAATGAGCAACCGGAGCCTGATGAGGGTCGTCCGTTCGATCGTGCAAGGCTGCCATCCGGGGTGCAGACAGGGGACATCCCGCTCTACGAGAACCATTGGCCGTCTGCCCAGCAGGCCTGGGAGCAGCTTAGGGACAAAGCGGTCATCAGAGAAGATACAGCAGAAGAATCCGATGGCCGCCAACTGCACGTGGAACTGGGAACCACGGAAGGGCTACGGTATCTCTATTGCGCCAACACGTTCGATCAACGGCAACTCGTGATCGTCGAGCCGGCCCGCGCGGGGATGCTGCACACGTATTACCAGGAGATCATTCAAGGCAGCGCGTGAGCAACAGGTCGGGGTCCTAGGTGGACTCGGCCGGCTGTCTGAGCTGCTTGAAGAACGGCGCGATGGTATCGATGGGGATGGGAAAAATCGTCGTCGAATTCTTTTCGGCAGCGATCTCGACGAGCGTCTGTAGGTACCGGAGCTGCAAGGCGGCCGGATTCTGGCTAATGATGTTGGCGGCATCGGCGAGGCGCTGCGACGCTTCGAATTCACCTTCGGCATGGATGACTTTCGCCCGCCGTTCGCGTTCGGCCTCCGCCTGCCTGGCGATTGCCCGCTGCATCTCCTGCGGAAGATCGACGTTCTTGACTTCGACGGCCGTGACTTTCACGCCCCAGGGCTCGGTCTGTTGGTCGATGATGCGCTGCAAGTCCGCGTTGATCTGCTCACGCTTGGCGAGCAGGTCGTCCAGCTGGCTCTGCCCGAGGACGCTGCGCAGCGTCGTCTGTGACATCATCGACGTGGCGTAGAGATAATCTTCCACCTGAATGATGGCCCGTTCCTGGTCCACGACGCGAAAATAGATCACGGCGTTGACCTTCACCGTGACGTTATCTCTCGTGATCACGTCCTGAGGTGGAACGTCCATGGCGACCGTGCGCATGCTGACTCGCACCAGCTTGTCGATGAAGGGAATAATGATGACGACGCCGGGCCCGTTGCCGCCCACCAGGCCGCGGGCCAGCCGCCCCCAGCGAAAGATGACGGCCCGCTCGTACTCCCGCAGAACATTGAACCCCATTAAAATTAACACCAGTCCCAGGAACAGCAGGGCAAACGGACTTGCGAGATTCATGCTCGGACCTCTTTCTTTTTAAGGTACGGTTTGACGCGCAATCGCAACCCGTCGACGGCGGTGACTTCGACGGGGTCGCCGGCGGAGACCGGCTGCTCGCTGATGCCTTCCCACAGTTCGCCGCGAACAGCCAGTTGACCGTCTGGGGCAAGCGCCGTTCTAGCGATGCCGACGAGGCCCACCATCTCCTCACGGCCGGTGACCGGCCTGCGGCGCAACGCATTGATGCCGGTGCCGATGACTAAGAGCGTGAATGCCGAGGTGAGGGTGACGACCGGCAGGATGACGGCCCAGGAGATCTGGAAGAATTCGGCGTCGCTTTTGATCAACATGAGTGACCCGATCAGCATAGCCACCACGCCGCCGATAGCCAGCAGACCATAGCTCGTGACACTGGCTTCCAACACAAAAAAGACGATGCCCAGGACGAAGAGAAGCATGCCGGCATAGTTGACCGGCAAGGACTGGAAGGCATAAAAGGCGAGAATCAAGCTGATGGCGCCGACGATGCCCGGGAGAATCGCTCCAGGACTGTAGAGTTCAGCGATGATACCGATCGTGCCGATTGTCATGAGTAGATAGGCAATGTTGGGATCGCTGATGGCCTTCAGCCATTCGAGCCGAAGCCCCATCGGGAATTCTCGCAACCCGGAGGCAGCGGTCTTGAGCACGGTCGGGCCGGAGGGGAGTTGAACCCGCCGCCCCTCTAATTGCTTCAGCAGCCCCGGAACATCTTCAGCGACTAGATCGATGACATTCAGCTTCAGCGCTTCGCGCTCCGTGATCGAAACGCTTTTGCGTACTGCGTCTTCCGCCCAGCCGGCATTTCGACCCCGTTGCTGGGCCAGAGACTTGATGTAGGCCACCGAATCGTTTTCGACCTTTTCCTTCAGGGTCTTGTCCATCTCACCACCGCCCATGTTGACCGGATGCGCGGCGCCGATGTTCGTACCGGGAGCCATCGCCGCCACATGAGCGGCCATCGTAATGAACACCCCGGCGGACGCGGCACGGCTGCTGGAGGGCCACACATAGACGACAACCGGAACCGCTGCGCCCGTGATGTCCTTGATGATGAGCCGCATCGAGCTGTCCAATCCGCCAGGCGTATTAAGCGCAATCACCAGCGCCTGTGCCCCGCCGGCTTCGGCGGAAGCCAGGGCATCGTGCAAGTACTCGGCGGCGACCGGATTGATGACGCCGTCATATGCGGCGACCATGACGAACGGATCGGCCGACAAGGCGGGTTCTAGCGGATAGCTGACGCTGAGGAGAAACCCGAGGAACAAAAGGAATGAACCGGCGAACCACGAATACGGACGTCGACCGGATGACGGCATGAGCGTCCCTCCCGTCAGGCAACAGCCATGAAGACGGAACAGGTGAGATGGAGCATACGGGCCGTGCTTCTACGCTGTCAAGGAAGGGGAAGGACGTCGACTCTTGGATGAGATCTGCGCTGCGGACGTACTGCGAGCCGATCTTGACTGGCTACGGAAGCGGGCCGGTGGGAGGCCAAACTGCCGTTTGAACGCTCGATTGAAGGAGGGTTCCGATTCGTAGCCGACCTCCGCAGCAATCTCTGCCACGCTGTGGCTCGTGGATTTGAGCAGCTGCGCGCCGAGTTGCAGGCGCCAATGGGTAAGGTATGCCATGGGACTCTCGGAGAGATACCGACGGAACCGTTCGGCGAGCACCGAACGCGAAACACCGATTTCTCTTCCGAGCAAGGCAATGGTCCAAGGATGAGCCGGCTTCTGATGCAGCAGTGCCAAGGCCTTTCCAATATCAGGGTCGCGCACGCCAGCCAACCACCCGGTCTGTTCTTGCGGCAAGAGGGCGATGTAATGCCGAAGCGTTTCCACGAACAGAACTTCGGACAACTTGGCGAGCACGGCTTTTCCGCCGGGACTCGACGGATCCGCAGTATCCACCGAGTAACGAAGCGAATTCTCGAGCCATTGTCCTGCGGGGCCGTTACGGATGTTGACTTTCATCAGCGGGGGGAGGCCGCCAAGGAACACGGAGCTGAGTTGCGGCTCGCACGCCATATAGCCACAAATGAACTTGGTGACTTCACCACCGCCGCCCATGCGCGAGAGCTTCAATCCCAGCGAGAGCACTCGCTCCAACTCGCGCGAGCTGTCCATCGGTGTGACCGGTGGACCGTTTCCCAAGACGTGTGCGTCGCCGTGCGGGAAAATGACAATGTCGCCGGCATCGAGCGCGACCGGTCGGCCGTCGCCGTCGAGGTGAGCATAGCCGCGACCTTCCGTGAGC
>DATIGH010000029.1:0-2683 GCA_035454845.1 Nitrospira sp. | reverse complement strand
CGTCTTGATCAGGTAAAGGTCTACGCGCCGGCTCAACCAGGCCTGCTCGGCACAGTGGAGGTCACCGCCTCCACCGGAGGACGCAGGCCTCTGGCCAGTACGATCCGGCTACAGCTCGGGGCGCTGAATATCCCTGCCATTCGGGCGGCCGTGCAGACGAATCAAGGTTTGGGGACGGCGCCGAATGGAGCTTCTACGATTCTGGCGCATTGGGGAGACATCCGCGCGATGGGCGACATGGTGGTCAACCAGATGAACGATCTTGTGACGAAGAGTGCCGCCGCCCCTGTCACCGGTCAGTCCTATGGGACATCAGGGGTGTTGGAAGACCGGTGGGTGCAATATTGGATCGGCGGAAACGTCTCCTCCTTGTCTCCATCAGCAAGTGACAGCTCAGGATTTCCGGCGAACGTTCACACGCATCAACAGCCGGTACCTGGAATACGGATTGATCGCTGGGACTACGACCTTCTGAAAAAGGCAGCCATCCGACACGGCACCTATTACCGTCTGGGCCGAGACGGGCGGCTTCGCCATCTGGGAGCCAGCGAATCGGAACCTGGGGTCGTGCCGGCGGAGGTGTTCGCGACATCGACCGTGGGACACTCCCATGGCCTGCTATTTATCGACACCGTGGATGGCGAGGCACCCAATGTGGATAATCTGGGCACCTTGACCCTCGATGTCGACTATCTTGAAGCGCTGTTGGTCGTTCAAGGACACGTCGTCGTGAAGCCGAGCGGTCAGGGGCGCACGCTGACGGTCTTGAGTCCTCCGCCCGAAGGCAGCAATTCCTTGAGTGGGCGGATTCCAATCACGTTGTCCGAAATTCATCTTAATGGCCTGTTGTATGCGGCTGGAACAATTACGGTCGAGCGGGAGACCCACATCTATGGGGCCGTCGCAGCAGCGGGTACCGTGACGACAGGAGGGTCCACGCCGCTTTTGGAGGTCTGGTATAACTCGGATTTCGGCAAGGGATTCTTTCGTGGTCTTCCCGTGGTCTACCGTGCGCCGTCGACATATCACGTGAAGTACTAACGTGAGCGGCCGATGGAGGGTCTCCCTCTGAAAGCCTCTCGGATCTCCATCGAACAGAACGTCCTGGACGTGCTCGTCTGCCGGGGGATTCTCTCTCAAATCGAGCTGGATCGTGCGGTTGAAGAAGCGACCCGAGGCGGCGTCGATATCGAGGGGCTGCTCCTCGACCGCTACCAGGTGCCCAAGGCGGTGTTGGGCGCGATTCTCAGCGAGTATTACCAATGCCCGTACCTTCCATTCGACGAACGGACCGTGATCGACATCGATTTGGTCCGAACACTCAGTCATGATTATCTGAAAAAACATTTGTGGTTGCCGATTGCACGTAAGGGTCAGCTGCTCGACGTGCTGACACATGACCCTCACGACCTCGAACGAGGGTGGGACGTGAGGCGCAGCTTTCCCGGGATGACCATCCGGTATTCGGTCGGGTTGCGCCGCGACCTTGAGCAGTTTCTGGACGCGCTCACATCGCAGGGTGGGGGTTCCGCGATGGGCACACTGCTCAGCGAGTTGGTCGAGGACGTGCCACCGGAACCGGCGCTAGACCTCTCCGCCGGCCCTATCGATGAAAACGACTCGCTGATCGTACGGCTCACCAGTCATCTAATCACGGAAGCCGATCGTCTCGGTGCTTCCGATCTGCATCTCGAGCCTTCTCTTGGCAAGAAGGACATGAACATTCGATTTCGTGTTGATGGGACCTGCTTCACCTATACGAAGGTCCCCGCGGCCTACCGGCGGGCCCTCGTCTCGCGCATCAAGATCATGGCGAATCTTGATATTGCCGAGCGGCGCAAACCGCAGGACGGAAAAATCCGTTTCAAGCTCGGTTCCAACCGAAATATCGAGCTGCGTGTGGCCACGCTGCCCACAGCCGGCGGCAACGAAGACGCTGTGCTGCGCCTGCTGACCGCGAAGGAACCCATGCCGTTGGAAGCCATGGAGTTTACGACGGGCACCGTACAGACCATCAAGATGCTGGCCGAAAAGCCGCACGGCATTTTCTTGTGTGTGGGCCCGACCGGCTCAGGAAAAACGACGCTATTGCACGCGATTTTGAGGCACATCAACACCCAAGAGCGGAAAATCTGGACGGCGGAAGACCCGATTGAAATCAGCCAGGAAGGGCTGCGCCAGCTTCAAATTCACCAGAAGATCGGCCTGGATTTTGCGACGGCCATGCGAGCCTTTTTGCGGGCGGATCCGGACGTCATCATGATCGGCGAGATGCGGGACAAGGAAACCGCGGATATCGCGATCGAAGCCTCTCTCACCGGCCATCTCGTGTTCAGCACACTTCACACGAATAGCGCTGTCGAAACGGTGATCCGGCTCTTGGATCTTGGCTGCGATCCGTTCAACTTCGCCGACGCCATGCTCGGCGTTCTCGCGACGCGCTTATGCAAGCGGATCTGCACGGCGTGCAAAGAGACGTATCGGCCATCTCGTGAAGAGTACGACGAATTGCTCGAAGGCCAAGAGACAGGCACCGGAAGCTCGACGCTGCCGGACCACCAGGAGCTCATGCTGTCCCGGGGGCGAGGCTGTGATCAGTGCCATCACTCAGGTTTTAGGGGTCGCGTCCCTCTCCACGAGCTGCTGGTTGGAACCGACGACATCAAGCAGCTGATTCAGGCGA